>CAXBBA010000037.1:0-9661 GCA_963973805.1 uncultured Halieaceae bacterium
TTGAAACCTGCGAGACGGTGCCCGGGGACTATCTGGAACTGCGCAGCGCGGTGTCGAATCTGGTGATCAATGCACTCAAGTACAGCGATGACCAGGAGCCGGTGGTGGCGCGCTGGGAGCGCACCGAAGATGCCCTCGTCCTCTCGGTGCTGGATCGGGGTATCGGCATCGAGGAGCAACACCTGGCGCGGTTGACGGAGCGCTTCTATCGCGTCGACGAGAGCCGCAGCGCCGCGACGGGGGGGACCGGCCTCGGGCTGGCGATCGTCAAGCACGTGGCTGCGTCCCATCGCGCCGAGCTGGTAATCGAGAGCGATCCGGGTCGCGGCAGTTGCTTCCAGCTGCACTTTCCTTTGCTGTGACAAGGCTGGGGCGCACCCTTGGGTTGCTGCTGGTCCTCTGGGCCAGTGCGGGTCTTGCCGGGACCCCCGTCGAGGCGCAGCAGCCCCTTGAGGGCAAGCTGGTCAGCGTCGGTTCCGACACGCTGGGCTCCCTGACGTCGCTCTGGGCGGAAATGCTGTCCCGGCGCTATCCGGGCGTTCTCGTGCAGGTGCGGGCCGTCGGCTCCGCCGCGGCACCCACGGCGCTGATCCAGGGGACGGCGGATGTCGGCCCCATGAGCCGGCCCATGTCCGCATCGGAGCAGGCAGCGTTCGCCCGGGAGTATGGCTACGCACCCACCGCGGTAGCGGTGGCGCGGGACGAGTTGGCGGTGTTCGTTCACCGCGACAACCCCCTGGATACGATAGCTGTCACGGAAGTGGATGCGGTGTTCTCGAGTACGCGGCGCTGCGGCGCGCCGGCACTCATCAGTCGCTGGACAGATCTCGGGCTGACCGGTGCCTGGGGGCAGCGGCCCGTGAGCAGCTACGGCCGGAGCACCGCATCGGGTACCTACAGCGTCTTCCGGCGTCAGCTGCTGTGTGGAGGGGACTTCTCTCCGCGCCTGAATCGCCTCGTGGGTTCCGCCGCGGTCGTGCATGCGGTGGGACTGGATCGCGGTGCCATCGGTTATGCGAGCGCCGGCTATCTCAACGCGAACGTGCGTCGCCTGCAGGTCCTGGCGGGAGACGGCGCGCCCCTGCCTCTGTCCCGGCGCCTCTACATGTATCTCAATAGTCCGCCGGGGGCGCCCCTCGAACCGGTCATCGCCGCATTTCTCAACGTGGTGCTCAGCCCCGAAGGGCAGCGCGAAGTTCGCAAGGCCGGCTATGCCCCCCTGTCGACACCGGTGCTCCATGAATCCCGCGCAGCGCTGGGCCTGAGCCGTGGCTGAACCCAGCAGCTATCAGACCTCCCGTCGTCGCCGTGTTCGCAACCGCACGGTGACCCTGGCGATCAACGTCGGTGGTGGTGGCGTCATCGCGTTGATCGTATTGATGCTGGCCTACCTGGTGTACGTCGTATCTCCCCTGGCGGGGTCCTCCCGGGTGGGGGAGCCCCTGGCCCAAAACCTCGATATCCCTTCCCGTCTTGTTTCCCAGGCCGATGGGCGCCTGTGGAGCCTGCCCGCGCCGGAGACCGACGCGGATGGCGAAGCCGACCTCTATCCGCCGCTCTCCTCGGGGCGCCGCGCGGTGCAGCTGCGCGGTGACCGGGTCCACGTGTTCGATTTGTTTCTGCGCCTCGACGGCCTGGATGCGGAACTGCCGGGGGCGGCGGTGGCGCGGTGGCGCTTCGCTGTAGATACGCCCGGTATTCGGCCTCAAACCCTGGCCATGGACAGCACCGACAATCGCCTGCTCCTGACCTACACCGACCAGCAGGGGACACTGCACGGGGTGAGCGTGAGCTTCAGCCCTGACCAGGCTCCGGGCCTGTTGCGCCACCAGCGCCCGAGCCCGGGCCGGGACGCCTCGTTGCTTCTCGATGGTCGCAGCAACAGCGTGCTCATCATTCAGGGGGACCGCTATGCACGCTGGTCCTTCCGAGGCGACGGCTCGGCGCGGCTGGCGGGAGGGCAGTTGGCTGGTTTGAAAGTCCCGGTGGTGAGCGTGGCCTGGGGGCCGGCGCGGGATACGCTCCTCGTCGCAGATGGGCAGGGCAGGCTCCATCGCTTTGACGCTGTGCGCAGTCATCTGCCGCGCCTGGGACCATCGCGGCAACTGTCGGTGGTTCCCCGCTGGATTGGCAGCGAGGCCATGCGCCGCGTCTCCTTCGTCGCGGATGCCGAGGGGGAGCTGGTGTTTCTGGTTCCGGGCAGTGGCGAGGAGCTCTACCGCGGCAGCCTCGAGGGCTTCGATGAACGCGGGGAGTTGCACCTCAGCGATGACGGGGCCTACCTGTATCAGACCGGGGCGGGGATTCTGCAACGCTGGCCCGTCGCAAATCGCTACCCGGAAACAGGCTGGCGCAGCCTGTGGCTGGTGCAGTGGGTTGCCGCCTACGAGGAACCAACGCAGGTCTGGCACCCCGACGGGGACAGCGTCGGGGTGCTCTCGAAGTACTCCCTGAGTCCCCTGTTGTACGGCACTTTCAAAGCGGCGCTCTATGCCATGGTGCTGGCCTTGCCCGTGGCGCTGGGGAGCGCCGTCTATGTCGGCTATTTTCTCTCACTGCGAATGCGCAACCGCTTCAAGCCGGCCATCGAAATGCTCGAGGCCTTTCCGACGGTGGTGCTGGGCTTCCTCGCGGGTCTTTGGCTGGCACCCCTGTTAATCAACTACCTGGCAGTAATTCTGCTCCTGCCGGTACTGCTGATCGGCGCTCCGTTGCTCCTCGCCGCTGCCCATATGGCCTTGCAGCACCTGTCGCCCCGTTTCGTGCGGCGACCCCCTCGTCTGGCGCTGGTGGCAGTGGCCTACCTGCTGGGTATCGTCGGGCTGTCGTACTACGGTGACACGCTCGCGCTCTGGGTGTTCGGTGGTCCGGTGCAGGACTGGATGTGGGAGGAGTTCGGTCTGCAATACGATCAGCGCAACGCCCTGCTTGTGGGCATCGCGATGGGGCTGGCGGTGGTGCCGACGATCTTCACGCTGGTGGAAGACGCCATACACGCGGTGCCCCGGGGTCTCAGCGACGGTAGCCTCGCCCTGGGCGCGACACGCTGGCAGTCCCTGGCGCGCGTCGTGCTACCCGCTGCGGCACCCGCCATTCTCTCCGCGGTGCTCATCGGCTTCGCTCGCGGTCTGGGCGAGACGATGATCGTACTCCTGGCGACGGGGAACACGCCGCTCATGGAGATGGATATCTTTTCGGGACTCCAGAGCCTCAGCGCGGCAGTCGCGTCGGAACTGCCCGAGGCCTCCGTAGGCGGCGTGCAATACCGTTTGCTGTTCCTCGCGGCGCTGGTGTTGTTTGGCCTCACTTTTGTTTTCAACACGATCGCGGAGCTGTTCCGCCAGCGCCTGCGCTATGTCTACGATGCCCACTGATAGTCCCCAGGTACCCGATACCGGCGGTGTGCTGCGCACCGGTGTACGCCGCGCGGAGCCCATGGTGTGGCTGAGTGCCGGCGCGGTCACGGTGGCGCTGATGTTGCTGGGGGGACTGTTGTTTCTTTTGGCCACGCGCGGCTTCGGCCATTTCTGGCCCCAGCCCCTGGTGCTGTTACAGAGTGCGGAGCAGGGACCGGAGGCCCAGCTCGGGGTGCTCCTCAACCGGGAGCCGGTGCCCGGGGCGACCCATCGGCGCCTGCTGCTCCATCGCGGGGGCGAGGATTTCTTTGACTCCCCGCTGGTGTGGATAGATGAGGCGACGCTGCAGACGCGCAGCGAACCGCCCCTGGCACTCACGATTGAGCGCCGGGAGCAGGGGCCAGTGTTTGCTTTTGCGGAAGCGGTGGAGAGCTCAACGGGGGCGGAGTTCATCGCAGACCGGGGAGTTGACGGGCAACTCGCCGCGATGGACAGGGCCCGCAGCGGCGGGGATGCGCGGTTGATCCTGCGCCTTGCGTCGGGGCGACGCCTCTCGCTGGCGGCCCAGGATGTGGTGAATGTCCACGCGCCCAATGCCATGACCAGCGTGGATCGCATCGGGTTCTTCCTGCGTTCCCTGGGGCGCTTTCTGCACGAGTCTCCGCGCCGCGGGAATGTGCAGGGGGGTGTGTTTCCGGCGATCGTGGGCACGGTGCTGCTGGTCATGCTGATGACCATGATTGTTGCCCCCCTCGGCGTGCTCGCTGCGGTGTACCTGCAGGAATATGCCCAGCGCGGTCCGCTCACGCGTATGGTGCGCATCGGCGTCAACAACCTGGCCGGCGTGCCCTCCATCGTCTACGGCGTATTCGGCCTCGGTTTTTTTGTCTACGGTCTGGGCGGAAGCATCGATCAACTGTTCTTTTCGGCTCAGCTCCCCGCTCCCACCATGGGGGCTCCGGGACTCCTGTGGGCCGCGTTGACCATGGCCATGCTGACCCTGCCGGTGGTGATCGTGTCCACGGAGGAGGGGCTGGCCCGGGTGCCCCGCAGTCTGCGCGAGGGTAGCCTCGCGCTCGGGGCGACGCGGGCTGAGGCCCTGTTTCGCGTGGTACTTCCCGCTGCCTCCCAGGCCGTGCTGACGGGATTGATCCTGGCTGTGGCCCGGGCGACGGGAGAAGTCGCGCCGCTGATTCTGGTGGGGGTGGCCAAGTACGCGCCGAGCCTGCCGGTGAGCGGCGACTTCCCCTTCGTGCACCTTGATCGCCAGTTCATGCATCTGGGGTTTTATATTTACGACCTCGGTTTCCAGAGCCCCTATATCGAGACCGCTGAGGGTATGGTGTTTGCGACGGCGCTGCTCCTGGTGCTGATTGTCCTGCTGTTGAATCTGGCGGCTGTTATGCTGCGCAGTCGCTTGCGAAATGCCTTTGGCGTTCAGGAGTTGCGCTAGGTGAAGACCCACAGTATCGACGTCCACGCACTGAAACGCGCCCCCACGCGTCCGGGGGGGGACGACGTCTGCCTGCGCGTGGAGCAGTTGTCCCTGCACTACCTGCGCAGCCAGAACATCGCGCTGCAAAACGTCAGCCTCGAGATTCCCCGGCGCCGCGTCACCGCCTTTATCGGCCCCTCGGGCTGCGGGAAGTCCAGCCTGTTGCGCTGCTTCAACCGCATGAACGACCTCATCGAAGGCAGTGTGATCAGCGGCCAGGTGCTGCTGGAGGGGCAGGACATCTACGCCCGGGGCGTGGACGTGGCCGCCCTCCGGCGGCGCGTGGGCATGGTATTCCAGACACCAAACCCTTTTCCCAAAAGCATCTATGAAAACGTCGCCTTCGGTCTGCGAATCCAGGGCCTGAACAAGAAGCGCGTGCTCGATGAAGAAATCGAGAAGGCGCTGCGAAACGCGGCGCTCTGGGACGAGGTCAAGGATCGCCTGGATGGGAACGCCCTGACGCTGTCGGGCGGGCAGCAGCAGCGCCTGGTGATCGCTCGGGCGATCGCGGTGCAGCCCGAAGTGCTGCTTCTGGATGAACCCGCATCCGCGCTGGACCCCATTTCCACGCTGCGCATCGAAGAACTGATCTATGAACTCAAGACGCGTTACACCATCGTTATCGTCACCCACAACATGCAGCAGGCGGCGCGAGTGTCCGATATGACCGCATTTATGAACCTGGGACGATTGGTCGAGTACGGCGAAACAGATACACTCTTTACCAATCCCCGCGAGTCCCAGACTGAGGACTACATAACGGGTCGCTACGGCTGAGGCGGTAGGGGCGCGTTCGGGCGTCGGGGTAGCGCAGCCTACAGGGGGAGCCGCCGTGCAGGGCGACCAGCACAGTCAGTACCGACAGCATATTTCCGGCCAGTTCAACGCCGAGCTCGACGCCATGAAGAACCATCTCCTGGAGATGGGGGGGCTGGTGGAGCAGCAGCTCGGACGCGCGGTCGAAGCGATTCTGCAGCGCAATAGTGGCGAGGCCGAGGCGGTGATTGCTGCCGATCGCGAGATCAATGACATGGAGCTGCAGATCGACGAGGAGTGCCTGCGCATTCTCGCCCGGCGCCAGCCCGCTGCGAGCGACCTGCGTCTCGTGCTCGCCGTGGCCAAGTCCACCACGGATCTGGAGCGCATCGGTGACGAAGCGTCGAAGATCGCGCGTCAGGCGATTAACCTGTCGGAGCTGCCCCCTTCCTCGGCGGCGACGAGGGAGCTGAGGCTCCTCGGTGCACTCGTCGGCGCCATGCTGCGAGATACGCTGGACTGCTTCGCCCGCCTGGACGTAGGTCAGGCCATTGACGTGGTGCTGGACGACAGCCGTGTCGACGAGTGCTACAACGCCGCCATCGTGAGCCTGAAAGAGCTCATGCGTCAGGACCCGAGCAGCATCAGCCCCGTACTTTACGAGATGTGGGCATTGCGCGGTCTCGAGCGGGTAGGGGACCACGCCACGAACATCGCAGAACAAGTGGTCTATCTGGTGCAGGGCGTGGACGTGCGGCACATGCGCCCGGACGAACTGAAGGACCTGAAAGCATCCGTCAGCGTGAGGCCGGGACTGTGAGCCGGCGATTCTGGAGTGAGCTGGTGGAGCGCCTCGAGCCCTACGTGCCCGGGGAACAGCCCCAGGTTGCCAACCTGCTCAAGCTCAACACCAATGAGGCCGCCTATGGGCCTTCACCACGGGTGCTGGAGGCGCTGGCGTCGGTGGATGGGGACGACCTGGTGCGCTACCCCGATCCCCGCTCCCAGGTGCTGTGCCAGTCCATCGCCGCCTATCATGGGCTCGATGAGTCCCAGGTGTTCGTTGGCAACGGCTCCGATGAGGTGCTCGCCCACGTTTTCCAGGGCTTGCTGCGACAGCAGCGGGAGCTGCTGTTCCCCGATATCAGCTACAGCTTCTATCCCGTCTGGGCCCAGCTCTACGGCATCCACTACCGTCAGGTGGCCCTGGACGGGGAGTTTTCGATTCGCCCCCGGGACTACAGCGCGTCCGCCGCCGCTGTGATCCTGCCGAACCCCAATGCGCCCACGGGGCGACTGCTGGGCCTGGAGGTACTGCGGGAATTCCTGGCAGAGAGCAACCGCCTGCTTGTGGTGGACGAGGCCTATATCGATTTCGGCGGTGAGACCGCGGTGCCATTGCTGGCGGACTACGACAACCTGTTGATCGTTCGTACCCTGTCCAAGTCCCGCTCCCTCGCCGGCCTGCGCGTGGGCTACGCGCTGGGCTCACCGGAGCTCATGGAAGCCCTGGTGCGGGTCAAGGACAGCTTCAACTCCTATCCCCTGGACGTGGTCGCCCAGCGTGCGGCGGTGGCGTCTTTCGGTGACGAGGCCTGGTTCCAGGACTGTTGCCAGCGGGTGATCCGCAGCCGCGAAATGCTGGTGGCGGGGCTGGAGGCGCTGGAGTTCGACGTGCTGCCATCGGCGGCGAATTTTGTCTTCTGCCGCCATCGTCGTGTGGCGGGGGATGTGCTGTTCGGTGAACTTCGCCGCCGGGGGATTATCGTTCGCCGCTGGGACAGCGAGCGCATCCGGGACTACCTGCGCATCAGCGTGGGAACGGATGCGCAGGTGGAGCGCCTGCTCGCAAACCTCGAAGAGATCCTGGCGGGCTGAGGCTCCGCAGATCCCGTCCGCTGGCCGGTAAGGATCAGACGCGTTCCAGGAGAACGCTGCCGATGCTGTAGCCCGCGCCGAAGGAGCACAGCACGCCACGCTCGCCCGGTGCGAAATCGTCGTGGTACTTGTGGAAGGCGATGACCGAGCCGGCGGAGCTGGTGTTGGCATACTCGTTCAGGATCACCGGAGCTTCCTCCGGCGTTGCGTCCCGCCCCAGAACCCGCTTGGAAATCAGCACGTTCATGTTCAGGTTGGCCTGGTGCAGCCACATGCGCTTGAGCTGCTCCGCTGGGATCTCGAGGTCCGCCAGCTGCTGGCTGATCTGCCTGGCGACGGCGGGGCAGACTTCCTTGAACACCTTGCGCCCTTCCTGCACGAAGAGCTTGTCGGGCTGGCCGACACCGCTCTCATCTCCGCGATTAAGAAAGCCGAAGTTGTTGCGGATATTGTTCGAGAACATGGTCTGCAGGCGGCTGTCGAGAATGCGGAAGCTGTTCCCGGTGCCGCCGGGTTCGGCGCTGAGTATCACCGCGGTGCAGACATCGCCAAAAATGAAGTGGGAGTCCCGATCGCGGAAATTCAGGTGACCGGTGCAGATCTCCGGGTTCACCATGAGCACATTGCGGGCGCTGCCGCTGCGGATCATGTCCCGGCCCTGCTGCATGCCGAATGTAGCGGAGGAGCAGGCCACGTTCATGTCGAAGGCGAAGCCGTCGATGCCCAGGGCGTCCTGGATTTCCACGGCCATGGCGGGGTAGGCGCGCTGCATGTTCGACGCCGCACAGACCACCGCGTCGATGTCGGAAGGCTCCAGACCAGCGCGATCCAGTGCCTCGCGAGCAGCGACCACGGCCATTTCACACATGACTGATGGTTCGTCGTTGCGTCGCTCGTCGATGCGCGGTGCCATGCGCCGAGGGTCGAGTACGCCGTCCTTGTTGATGACGTAGCGGGCTTTGATGCCCGACGCTTTTTCGATGAATTCCGCCGACGACGGCTGCAGCGCTGGCATATCGCCCGCGGCGATGGCCTCGGCGTGCTCGGCGTTGTGCAGCTCCACGTAGTCATTGAAGCTCGCCACCAGCTCTTCATTGCTGATGGAATAGGGCGGGGTGTAGAGACCGGTGCCGGTCAGGAAAACGTCTCGCATGGTGTCGGCGGGCATGTGCCTCTTCTCATAAACGAAAGGGGCCGCAGTGGATGGTCTCCAAGGCGGCCCCGATCAGATTTTGGTCAAGCCGGAGCAGGGCCCCGGCGCGTATTTCAGGATCTATCCTCGAGAGGAACAAAGTCCCGCTGCGCGTGACCCGTGTACAGCTGCCGCGGACGGCCGATGCGGTAGCTGCCAGAGATCATCTCGTTCCAGTGGGCGATCCAGCCGACGGTGCGGCCCACGGCGAAGATCACCGTGAACATGCTCGTGGGGATGCCAATGGCCTTGAGGATGATACCGGAGTAGAAGTCGACGTTGGGATAGAGTTTCTTCTCGATGAAATACTCGTCTTCCAGCGCGATTTCTTCCAGGCGCTTGGCGATGGCCAGCAGCGGGTCGTTCTCGAGGCCGAGTTCCGCCAGTACTTCGTCTGCGGACTCCTTCATGACCTTGGCCCGGGGGTCAAAGTTCTTGTATACGCGGTGACCGAAGCCCATCAGGCGGAAGGGATCGTCCTTGTCCTTGGCGCGGGCGACGTATTCGTCGATGCGCGAGACGTCGCCGATTTCTTCGAGCATGTTCAGCACGGCTTCATTGGCGCCGCCATGGGACGGACCCCAGAGCGCCGCGATGCCCGCGGCGATGCATGCGAAGGGGTTGGCGCCGGAGGAGCCGGCCAGGCGCACGGTCGAAGTGGAGGCGTTCTGCTCGTGATCGGCGTGCAACAGGAAGATGCGGTCCATGGCCTTGGCGAGCACGGGCGACACATTGCTTTCTTCGCAGGGGGTGCCGAACATCATGTGCAGGAAGTTCTCGGCGTAGTCCAGATTGTTGTCCGGGTACATGAAGGGCTGGCCGATAGAGAACTTGTAGCTCATGGCCGCAAGCGTGGGCATCTTGGCGATGAGGCGGAATGCCGCCACCTGCCGGTGATGCTCATCCGCGATGTCCAGGGAGTCATGGTAGAACGCCGATAGTGCGCCGACCACGCCGCACATGATCGCCATGGGGTGGGCG
>CAXBBA010000038.1:0-9408 GCA_963973805.1 uncultured Halieaceae bacterium
TCAACCGTCTGGAAGAAGCTCCGGTCACGGAAGGCGTGGCGGATCTGCGCAAGGAACTGCAGAACATCATGCAGAACCACTTCGGTGTGTTCCGCAAGGGCGACTTCATGCGCGATGGCATCGAGCTGCTCAAGGCCCTGCGCCCGCGCATCGAAGCGGCGGGTGTCGAGGACAAGACCCGTGCATTCAACACCGCCCGTATCGAGGCGCTGGAGCTGCAGAACCTGTTCGAGGTGGCGGAAGCAACGGCGATCTCGGCAGAAGTGCGCACTGAGAGCCGCGGCGCCCACGCCCGGGACGACTATCAGGAGCGGGACGACGAGAACTGGCTGTGCCACTCGCTGTATTTCCCCCAGGAGCAGCGCGTCGGCAAGCGTGACGTCAATTTCACGCCCAAGACCATGGATACCTTCCAGCCCAAAATTCGGACGTATTGATCCGCAGTGGCGGATCAGAGACAGGGAGTCAACACATGTTGCAGGTGAGCATCTACCGCTACAACCCGGAGCAGGACGCCGAGCCGTCCATGCAGGATTTCCAGGTTGATACGGGGGGCAAGGACCTCATGGTCCTGGACGTGCTGGAACTCATCAAGGGCCAGCAGGACACCACCGTTACCTATCGCCGCTCCTGCCGCGAAGGCGTTTGCGGCTCGGACGGCGTAAACATCAACGGCAAGAATGGCCTGGCGTGCATCACGCCGCTTTCGGAATGCGTGAAGGGCAACAAGCTGGTGGTCCGGCCCCTGCCCGGGCTGCCGGTCATCCGCGACCTGGTCGTGGACATGAGCATGTTCTACGCCCAGTACGAGAAAGTGCAGCCCTATCTGCAGAATGACACGCCGGCACCGGCGATCGAGCGCTACCAGTCGCCGGAAGATCGCGAGAAGCTCGACGGCCTGTACGAGTGCATCCTGTGCGCCTGCTGCTCCACCGCCTGCCCGTCTTTCTGGTGGAACCCGGACCGCTTTATCGGCCCCGCCGGCCTGCTCCAGTCCTACCGTTTTCTCGCGGATAGCCGCGATTTGGCGGCGGAGGAGCGCCTGTCCCGGCTGGAAGACCCCTTCAGCGTGTTCCGTTGCCACGGCATCCAGAACTGTGTGAGTGTGTGTCCCAAGGGCCTCAATCCCACGCGGGCCATAGGACATATTCGCAACATGTTGCTCAAACGGGCCGCCTGAGGCCCGTTCCCACCCGGAACCCGACGAAAGTTGGTCGCATTTCGCGCCCATTGACTTCTAGCGGAAACGCTTTGCTGGCATAATGTCTGCCTTGCGCTACCAGTGGTGTAGCGCCCGCGGCGCCGGGGGGGGTCCGTGGATTCCCCGGATACCGGCGATTGCCGGTCATTTCGTTCAGAATCTCATTGGCGCGCCGTCAGCGATCAGTTTGTTCGCAGTCATCCGGCTGCGAGGCGATGAGGGAACACAATGCAAGAGAACTCCATGGAGCTGTTTCGGCGCAGCTCGCATATCGCGGGCGGCAATGCCACCTACGTGGAAGACCTCTACGAGCAGTATCTTCTCGACCCCAATTCCGTTCCGGAGCAGTGGCGGGACTATTTTGACAAGCTGCCGCGCGTCGAAAGCAAAACCGACATCATCGACGATGTGCCCCACAGTGCGGTACGGGAGCGTTTCGCCCGCATCAGCAAGATGCGCGTGCGCACGGAAGCGACCGTCGCCCACGACTCCCAGGCCACGCAGCACGAGCGGAAGCAGGTCCGGGTGCTGGCGCTCATCTCCGCCTATCGTCAGCGTGGTCACCAGAGGGCCAAGCTCGACCCCCTGGGCCTGGCGGAACGGGAGCATGTCGCCGATCTCGAGCTTGGATTCCATGAACTGTCCGCCGCCGACCTGGAGACCACTTTCCAGCTGGGCAAGGTGCGCTTCGGTTTCGAGGCCGCCACGCTGCAGGAAATCATCGACGCGCTGGAAAAGACCTACTGCAACACCGTGGGCGCGGAGTTCATGCACATCGTGGATACGGAGCAGCGCTGCTCGATCATGGGGCGCATGGAATCCGTGCGTTCCGCGCCGGACTACGGCCCCGATATCCAGCGCCAGATCCTCCGTCGCCTGATCAAGGCCGACGGCCTGGAAAAATCCCTGGGCTCCAAGTACCCCGGTACGAAGCGCTTCGGTCTGGAGGGCGGCGAGAGCCTGATCCCCATGCTGGCGGACATGATGCAGCGCATCGGTGGCTACGGTGCCAAGGAAATCGTCATCGGTATGGCTCACCGTGGCCGCCTGAACGTGCTGGTGAACATTCTGGGCAAGAGCCCGTCGGAACTGTTCGCCGAGTTCGAGGGGCGCGCCAGGTACGAGAGTTCCGGGGACGTGAAGTACCACCAGGGATTCTCCTCCAATGTGATGACGCCCGGCGGCGAGGTCCACCTGGCCCTGGCCTTCAACCCCTCGCACCTGGAGATTGTCGCTCCGGTGGTAGAGGGGTCCGTGCGTGCCCGCCAGGAGCGCCGCGATGACGACAGCGGTGCGGCCGTCTGGCCCATCGTGATCCACGGCGACGCCGCTTTCGCCGGTCAGGGCGTGGTCATGGAGACGTTCCAGATGTCCCAGACCCGCGCCTACAAGACCGGCGGTACGGTGCACATCGTGCTGAACAACCAGGTGGGCTTCACCACCAGCCGGCGCGACGATGCGCGCTCCACGGAGTACTGCACGGACGTCGCGAAAATGGTCCAGGCGCCGATATTCCACGTCAATGAGGACGACCCCGAGGCGGTGCTTTTCGTCACCCAGATGGCCATTGATTACCGCAATGAATTCAAGCGCGACGTCGTGATCGATCTGGTCTGCTATCGTCGCCGGGGCCACAACGAGGCCGATGAGCCGGCGGTAACCCAGCCCCTCATGTACGACGCGATTCGTCGCCACCCGACCACCCGCGAGATCTATGCCCGCCGCCTTATCGAGGTCGGGGTGATCACGGAAGAGGAAGACCAGAAGCTGGTGGACGGCTACCGCGACTCCCTGGACCGCGACGAGCCGCTCGTGTCGAGCCTGGTCACGCAGCCCAACAAGTCCCTGTTTGTGGACTGGACGCCGTACCTGGGTCACGAGTGGACGCTCCACTGTGATACCAGCATGGACCTGCACCATCTCCAGACCCTGGCCCACGACACGAACCTGGCGCCGGAGAACTTCCCCCTGCAGCGTCAGGTGACGAAGATTCTGGAGGACCGGCGCAAGATGGCCGCCGGCGCCATGCCCGTGAACTGGGGCTTCGCCGAGACCCTGGCCTATGCGACGTTGCTCGAGGCGGGCTACCCCGTGCGCCTGACGGGGCAGGATGTCGGTCGCGGCACCTTCTCGCACCGCCATGCCGTACTGCACAGCCAGCGAGAAGAAGAGAGTCTCATTCCCCTGCAGCACGTGAGCGAGGATCAGGCGGAGTTTCTGATCTACGACTCCCTGCTCTCCGAGGAGGCGGTGCTGGCCTTTGAGTATGGCTACGCGACCACATCACCGACGGGGCTGGTGATCTGGGAAGCGCAGTTCGGCGACTTCGCCAACGGCGCCCAGGTGGTTATCGATCAGTTCATTACCAGTGGCGAGCACAAGTGGTCGCGCCTGTGTGGCCTGACCATGCTCCTGCCCCACGGCTACGAAGGGCAGGGCCCGGAACACAGCTCCGCTCGCCTCGAACGCTTTCTCCAGCTGTCCGCGGAACACAATATCCAGGTGTGTGTGCCGACGACGCCGGCCCAGGTGTTTCACATGCTCCGGCGCCAGGCAATCCGGCCCCTGCGCAAGCCGCTCATCGTCATGTCGCCGAAGAGCCTGCTGCGCCACAAGGAAGCCGTGTCGACGGTCGAGGAACTGGCGAACGGCCGCTTCCACAACGTGCTGGACGAGACGGACGACCTTGACAAGAGCAAGGTGGAGCGCGTGGTACTTTGCTCCGGCAAGGTCTACTACGACCTGCGGGCGGCGCGCCGGGAGCGGGAGATCGACAACGTGGCGCTGATACGCCTCGAGCAACTGTATCCATTCCCGGAGGCGGAGCTGCTGCAGGTACTCAGCGGCTACGACGCCCTCAAGGATGCGGTGTGGTGCCAGGAAGAGCCCATGAATCAGGGGGCCTGGTATTCGAGCCAGCACCACATGCGGCGCGTTATCGCGGCGCACAAACCGGATATTTACCTGAGCTACGCGGGACGGGACGCTTCAGCGGCACCGGCGGCGGGCTACATGGCGCTGCACCTGGAGCAGCAGGAAGCCTTTATCAACCAGGCGCTGATCCTCAACTCCTGAGGCATCCCTGGGGACCGAACGACTACAAGGAAGACACATGGCCATTGAAATCAAAGCTCCCGCGTTTCCCGAGTCCGTCGCCGATGGCGAAGTGGCGGCGTGGCACAAACAGGAAGGCGAGTCGGTCCGTCGCGACGAACTCATTGTCGAAATTGAGACGGACAAGGTGGTCATGGAGGTGGTGGCCCCCGCAGACGGTGTGATCGAGAAGATTCACGTCGCCGAGGGCGATACCATCGAGAGCGAGGCCCTGTTGGCCACCCTCGTCGAGGGTGCGGTAGCAGACGCTCCCGCCGCAGCCAGTCCGGCCACGGACACCCAGTCCAGGGACGCTGAGCCTGGGGAAGAGCCCGCCATGGGACCCGCGGCGCGTGCCCTGGTCGAGGAGCACAAGCTCGACCCCCGGGCGATCACGGGCACGGGCAAGGGAGGGCGCCTGACCAAGGAAGACGTGGTGGCATTCCTCGACAACCCCACTCCGAGTGCCCCGGAAGCGGCCGCAGCTCCGGCTGCGGCGCCGGCAAGCAGCGAGGAACCCGCAGGCCCCACGGGGGAGCGGGTCGAGCGGCGTGTGCCCATGACCCGGATGCGCGCTCGCATCGCCGAGCGCCTGCTCGACGCCTCCCAGTCCACGGCCATGCTCACCACCTTCAATGAAGTGAACATGGCGCCGGTGATGACGCTGCGCAAGAAATACAAGGAACAGTTCGAAAAGACCCACAACGGTACCCGTCTGGGGTTCATGGGTTTCTTCGTGAAGGCCGCCTGTGAGGCGCTGAAGCGCTACCCCGCGGTGAATGCGTCCATCGATGGCAACGATGTGGTGTACCACGGATACCAGGACATCGGCGTCGCCGTGTCGACGGAGAATGGCCTGGTGGTTCCCGCGATGCGGATTTCATGAGTCTCGCAGACGTCGAGGCAGCGGTGGTCGATCTGGGCACGCGGGCCCGCGACAACAAGCTCACCATCGAAGACATGACCGGCGGCACCTTCACGGTAACCAACGGGGGCGTATTCGGGTCCCTCATGAGCACGCCGATTCTGAATCCGCCCCAGACCGGTATTCTGGGTATGCACAAAATTCAGGAACGGCCCATGGTGGTGGACGGCGAAATCGTCGTCCTGCCCATGATGTACCTGGCCCTGTCCTACGATCACCGCCTGATCGACGGCAAAACCGCAGTCCAGTTCCTGGTCGCGGTGAAGGACCTGATCGAAGACCCGGCGCGTATCTTGCTCCAGCTCTGATATCGCAGCGGCGGAAGTAGCGGGCCCCGGGCACCGGGGCTCAAGATCAATTGACCTAGCGGGAAGGCAAAATGGCAGACAAGTTTGATGTGGTAGTAATCGGCTCCGGCCCGGCGGGATACGTTGGTGCTATCCGCGCTGCGCAGCTGGGACTGAGCACCGCGGTGGTTGAGGAATGGGTGGATGAGAAGGGCGCAACGACGCTCGGCGGCACCTGCCTGAACGTGGGCTGCATTCCGTCCAAGGCGCTGCTCGACTCCAGCTACAAGTTCCATGAAGTCAGGGGCGGCCTGGCGAGCCACGGCATCGGTGTCACCGAGCCGACCATGGACATCGCGAACATGCTTGAGCGCAAGAACAAGATCGTGAAGCAGCTCACCGGCGGCATCGGTGGACTGTTCAAGCACAACGGTGTGACCGTGATCCAGGGCCGCGGCAAAGTGCTGGCGGGCGCGAACGTGGAAGTTACCGCTGCGGACGGCAGCGTGTCCGTGGTCGAAGCGGGCAGCGTCGTTATCGCCGCCGGCTCGGAGCCCGTCACCATTCCCCCGGCGCCCGTGGACAATGAGTACATCGTCGACTCCACCGGTGCCCTGGAATTCACGGAAGTGCCGAAGCGCCTCGGTGTGATCGGCGCCGGCGTCATCGGTCTGGAACTGGGCAGCGTCTGGGGCCGCCTGGGTTCCGAAGTGATTCTGCTCGAAGCCCTGGACGAATTCCTGGCGATGATGGATACGCAGATCGCCAAGGAAGCGTCCAAGATCTTCAAGAAGCAGGGGCTGGATATCCGCCTCAGCTCCCGCGTTACCGACGCGACGGTGAAGGATGGCCAGGTACATGTCACCTATGACTCCGCCGATGGTGAGCACACGGAAGTGTTCGACAAGCTCATCGTGTCCGTAGGCCGGCGTCCCCGAACCAGGGACCTGCTGGCAGATGACAGCGGCGTCACCCTGGATGAGCGCGGTTTCATTTTCGTTAACGATCAGTGCGTGACGGAAGCGCCGAACGTGTACGCCGTGGGCGACGTCGTGCGGGGACCCATGCTTGCGCACAAGGGGTCGGAAGAGGGCATCATGGTGGTGGAACGCATCGCCGGCAAACATGTCCAGATGAACTACGACTGCATCCCGTCCATCATCTACACGCACCCCGAGATAGCGGCGGTGGGGCGTACGGAGCAGGAACTCAAGGCGGACGGCGTACCCTACAAAGTGGGCACCTTCCCCTTCGCCGCCTCGGGGCGTGCGCTCGCGGCCAGCGAATCCGAGGGGCTGGTGAAAATGATCGCCCACGAGGAGACGGATCGCATCCTGGGCTGCCACATCGTCGGACCTTCGGCGGCGGACCTCGCGCAGCAGGTCGTGATTGCGATGGAGTTCGGCTCCAGCGCCGAGGATCTGGCGCTGATGGTGTTCGGACACCCGACGCTGTCCGAGGCCGTACACGAAGCGGCGCTCGCGGTGGACGGCCACGCGATTCACGTGGCCAACCGCAAGCGGCGCTGACGAATTTTGGTGGGCACCCCGGTGCCCGCCGGAACCGCCACCCGGACCGCAGGTCGGCGTGGCGTACCTTTCCTAAAGAAATACGGGACTAGCAATGAATCTTCATGAATATCAGGGTAAGCAGCTCTTCGCCGAGTACGGCTTGCCTGTTTCGAAAGGACATGCGGTGGACACACCCCATGCTGCCGTGGAAGCGGCTTCTCTCATCGGCGGGGACAAGTGGGTCGTCAAGGCTCAGGTTCATGCTGGCGGTCGCGGCAAGGCGGGGGGCGTCAAGCTCGTGGACAGCAAGGCCGAGGTGGAAGCCTTCGCCAAGCAGTGGCTGGGCAAGAACCTCGTCACCTACCAGACCGACGCCAACGGCCAGCCCGTGTCGAAGATTCTGGTGGAAACCCTCACGGATATCGCCGACGAGCTGTATCTCGGTGCAGTGGTGGATCGCTCCACACGGCGCATCGTGTTCATGGCTTCCACGGAAGGCGGTGTGGAAATCGAGAAGGTAGCGGAAGAGACGCCGGAGAAAATCCTCAAGGCGGTCATCGACCCCCTCGTCGGCGCCCAGCCCTACCAGGGCCGGGAACTGGCCTTCAAACTGGGCCTGTCCGGTGACCAGGTGAAGCAGTTCGTGAAGATATTCCTTGGCCTCGCGAAGATGTTCGAGGAGAAGGATCTGGCGCTCATCGAGATCAACCCCCTCGTGATCACCACGGAAGGCAATCTGCACTGCCTGGACGCCAAGATCGGCGTCGACGGCAATGCTCTGTACCGCCAGCCCGGACTGCGGGAGATGCATGACCCCAGCCAGGAAGACGAGCGCGAAGCGCACGCAGCGCAGTGGGAACTGAACTACGTTGCCCTGGACGGCAACATCGGCTGCATGGTCAACGGCGCTGGCCTGGCCATGGGCACCATGGATATCGTCAAACTCCACGGTGGCGATCCGGCCAACTTCCTGGACGTGGGTGGCGGCGCTACCAAGGAACGCGTTTCGGAAGCGTTCAAGATCATCCTGTCCGACGACAAGGTGAAGGCGGTGCTGATCAACATCTTCGGTGGCATCGTGCGCTGTGACCTGATCGCCGAGGGTGTGATTGGTGCGGTGCAGGAAATCGGTGTTGAGGTTCCCGTGGTAGTGCGCCTCGAGGGTAACAATGCGGAACTGGGCCAGAAGGTTCTTGCGGACAGCGGCCTGAACATCATTGCAGCAACAAGTCTCACGGATGCGGCACAGCAGGCCGTTAAAGCAGCAGGAGGTAATGCCTGATGAGCATCCTTATCGATAAAAACACCAAAGTAATCTGCCAGGGCTTCACCGGCTCCCAGGGTACGTTCCACTCGGAGCAGGCGGTCGAGTACGGCACGAAGATGGTCGGTGGCGTAACCCCCGGCAAAGGCGGCCAGGAGCACCTGGGCCTGCCCGTGTTCAATACGGTTGCAGAAGCGGTGGAGGTGACCGGTGCCGAAGCTTCGGTCATCTATGTTCCCGCGCCTTTCTGCAAGGACTCGATCCTCGAAGCGGCGAACGCCGGCATCAAACTGGTGGTATGCATCACCGAGGGCATCCCGACGCTGGATATGCTCGACGCGAAGGTGCGCTGCGACGAACTGGGTGTGCGCCTCATCGGGCCGAACTGCCCCGGTGTTATCACTCCCGGCGAGTGCAAGATCGGCATCATGCCCGGTCACATTCACCTGCCCGGCAAGGTCGGCATCGTGTCCCGTTCCGGCACCCTGACCTACGAGGCGGTGAAGCAGACCACGGATGCCGGCTACGGCCAGTCCACCTGTGTGGGCATCGGCGGTGACCCCATCCCCGGCTCCAACTTCATCGACATCCTGGCGATGTTTGAGGCGGATCCCGGCACGGAAGCCATAGTGATGATCGGTGAGATCGGCGGTACCGCTGAAGAAGAAGCGGCGGCCTATATCAAGGCCAACGTGTCCAAGCCGGTGGTGTCCTACATCGCTGGTGTGACAGCGCCCAAGGGCAAGCGCATGGGCCACGCCGGTGCGATCATCTCCGGCGGCAAGGGTACGGCGGACGAGAAGTTTGCTGCCCTGGAAGACGCGGGCGTCAAGACGGTTCGCAGCCTGGCGGACATCGGCGCCGGCCTTGCGGAAATCACCGGCTGGTGATGCCGCTCCGGTGCTACGGCACCGGAAGCTACGGAAAACCCGCCAGGGATCAACTGGCGGGTTTTTTTTCGTCCCGCTCCCGGGCGCCGGCACTCTGAGCGCCAGGTTCTCAGGGCATCAGCGCGTCCCATTGCAGCCCCGCCGCTTCCTTGATGCGCTGTCCGTCTTCTTCGAGGATAAACCCGGCGTTCACGGCGCTGTCCGGGGTCGTCATCCTGTTCGCGCAAATTCCCCGGC
>CAXBBA010000039.1:0-9381 GCA_963973805.1 uncultured Halieaceae bacterium
TCGACCGCGCCATCGATGATCTGCTGGCGCACGTTGGCGTCCGCCTCCTGGCCCGTCAGGGACTCGTACTCCTGCACCAGTACTGCCAGGGTGGCCTCCCCAAGGGGGATGTCCGTGGTCTCGTCGCCCCGGAGCAAATCATAGAGCAGGAACAGCCCCACACCCGCAACGAGAAACACCATCACGGGGTCCCGCCAGATTCGGGCCATGCTCAGGACCGGGGGCGTCCGTACTGGGGATCCACCTCTTCGGCATCATCGGACCTGGGCGCGTTCTCGCCGGACGAGGGCTGCTGGTCGTCCGTACTGAGTTCCGAGAAGTACCCACCGTCGGTGATGCCCTCGCGGCGCATCGCAACCCCCGTGAGACAGGCGTGCATGATGTAGTTCGCATTGAGGGCGGAGCGATAGGTGTTGTCCAGCAGGGGATCGAGTTCCACTACTTCAAAGCCCACCATCTCGCTTTCGGCGCAGAGCGCGCGAACGATCGGGATGGCTTCGCGCATGGTCAGGCCGCCGGGCACCGGGGTACCGGTACCAGGCACGATTGATGGGTCCAGGACGTCCACGTCAAACGAGATGAACAGCTTGTCCGTACCTTCCCGCGCCTCCTTCAGGGCGTCCTCCATCACCGCTTTCCAGCCGCGCTTCTCGACCTCGCCCATGGTGTGGTAGCGCATCCCGTTGTTGCGCATCCACTCAAAGCCCCAGGCCCCGGGCCAGGGGCCCCGCAGCCCCACCTGAATAAAGTTCTCGGCCTTGACGTGGCCTTCCTTGATGGCGCGGTACACGGGCTGGCCGTGGGTGATGTAGTGGGCCTGACCTTTGCCCGCATCGAAGTGGGAGTCAAAATGCACGACGCCGAAGCTGCCCTTGCCGTGCACGTCGGCCAGGCCGGCGATATCCGGATACTCCAGGGAATGGTCCCCTCCCACGATAAATGGCAGGGCACCCGTTGCGGCGATCTCGGCCACGCGCTCGCGCACATGGTGCACCGACAGCTCCGTGCTCATGTTGTCGATGGCGATGTCGCCGTAGTCCACGATATTCAGCAGCTTACTGGCATTGATCATCGTCGCCATGTCGTTGCCTGCGCGAAAATAGCCGGTACGCATCGCCTGCGGCCCGAAGCGCTGGCCGCGGTAGTAGGACCCCATGTCCAGCGGCGCACCCACGATGGCCACATCCACTTCACCGGCGATGAGGTCTTCGGGGTAGATCGCCACCGGCGCGTTGGCGAAGGTCTGGACACCACCGCCACGGTTAGTGGCGTAGTAGCTCAGGTTGATGGGACCCGGCTCCCGGGCGGGGTTCAGCGCCTGGGGTCGCTTGAGCTTCCACGTGTTGAAGTCTTCCGCTTCCGTGTTGAGGGGGATCGAAGCCATGTCGGTGTCGGGGTTGAAGCGCGACGCTTCTTCCACGTACATCAGGGCGTCGACAAACGCTTCGACCTCCTCGGCACTCCGGCCCTTGAGTTGCGTATACAGCTTGCGCCAGGTACCGGCGAAAGATTCACCCTCTTCGTGCAGATACTCCTGCTTGGCATCGGGCAGCGCCGCGACAATTTCGGCAAGTTCCGGCGGCCATTCGGGCTCCTCGGCGACGGCGATGGATGCCAGAAGGGTGAGCGGCAAAAGGGAGCGCAGGCAGTATCGGGGCATGGACATCGGATTTCCTTGGAAGGGACAGTGGCATTGGGACAGCAATTCCCGTGCCGGAAGTATACGCCCCGGAAAGTTTCAGAAATCCAGGGTGCCCTGACGCACAGGTGTTTCGGCCACGGCGGTTCGCTCCCCCTCGCCTTCGGCCCCGGCGCTGTCCAGGCGAGACAGGGTCAGTCCGAGCAGCCGTACGCCCCGGGACACGGGCAACAGGCTGGCGAGAATCTCCCGGGCCAGGTTCGCCAGGGTTTCGTGACTCGCGATGGGCGTGGACGTGGATCGCGCGCGGGTCAGCTGCTGAAAGTCCCCAAAGCGGATCTTCAAGGTCAGGGTGCGCCCCTGCGCCCCATGCTTGTGCACCCGGCTCCAGACAATATTGGCGACTTCTGCCAGGGCCCCGTACAGCGCCTCATCACCGCGCAGGTCATCGCCGTAGGTCCGTTCGGCACCGATGGACTTCCGCTCCCGGTTGGGCCGCACGGGACGGTGGTCCTCCCCCCGGCTCGCTCCATGGAGATAGGCCGCCAATTTCCCGAAGTGCTCCTCCAGAAATGCCAGATCCTGACTGCGCAGGTCCGCGCCGGTATGGATTCCCAGCTGCGCCATGCGCTCCGCGGTCCGCGGCCCCACTCCGTAGAAGCGCCGGGCGGGAAGCGAGGCAACGAAGTTCGCTCCGTCCCCGGGGCGCACCACGAACAGGCCGTCGGGTTTGTTCTGGTCCGACGCTATCTTGGCCAGGAACTTGTTGTAGCTCACGCCGGCGCTCGCCGTGAGGTTCAGCTCCCGGCGGATATCCTCGCGAATCCGCTGCGCCGTGCCCGTGGCACTACCCAGCCCTGCGAGATCTTCGGTCACGTCCAGATAGGCCTCGTCGAGGGACAGGGGCTCGACCCTGTTGCTGTAGCGTCGAAAAATACGATGGAGCTCGGCGGACACGGCGCGGTACACCTCAAAGCGGGGCTTCACGAACAGCAGTTCGGGGCAGCGCCGTCGCGCCGTGGACCCCGGCATTGCGGAGCGCACGCCGAAGCGCCGGGCTTCGTAGCTGGCCGCGGCCACAACCCCGCGACGCCCGCCGCCGCCCACGGCCAGGGGCTTGCCCCGGAGATCCGGATTGTCCCGCTGCTCGACACTTGCATAGAAAGCGTCCATGTCGATATGCAGGATTTTGCGCTGGGTGGCTTCGGCTTCGCTCATCCCGTCCATGGTAGGAAAGGCCCGTCGCCATTCGCAACACAAACCGTCACCCGAACCTCGCCGCCAGGGCCGAGACGACGCCGGCGAGATCACGCATACTGGATGACTCAGGCAAGCAAAGGAGCCCCGTTGTGGCGTACCTCAGCAGAGCGAAAAAATCCCTTGGCGGCGCTGTCGCCGCACTGCTCCTGGCCCAGCCGTGGCTGACGGCACAGAGCCAGGACACCGCCAAACCCGTGCTCCACGGTCGCCACTGGGTCGCGATCACGGGTAAACCGCTGGCCGCGAGTGCCGGCGCGATGATGTTCTCCCGGGGCGGCAATGCAATCGACGCAGCCTGCGCCATGCTCGCCGCCACCGCGACCATGTGGGACGTACTGAGCTGGGGCGGTGAGACCCAGGCGCTGATCTACAACCCCCACACGGGCAAGGTGATCGGCATCAACGCCCTCGGTGTCGCCCCCAGCGGTGCCACCCCCGAGTTCTTCCATGAGCAGGGCATGGTCTACCCACCGGAGTATGGTCCCCTGGCCGCCGTCACTCCGGGAACCCCCGGGGGACTCATGACCATGCTCGCCGAGTATGGAAGTCTGAGTCTGGCCGAGGTTCTCGGTCCCGCCATGGACATGGCTGAAGGCTACCCCATCGAAGAATCCCAGGCGGACAACATCGAAAGGCGTCGCGACCTGCTGGCAACCTGGCCCGACTCGCGCCGCGTATTCCTTCCCAACCTCGATGAGGACAACCCCCAGCAGCGCGCCGCTCCCCGCGGCGGCGATGTGTTTCGCCAACCGGAGCTCCTGCAAACGTTGCGGAAACTGGTGGAGGCGGAAGCCGACGCCCTGGCCGCTGGCAAGGACCGCAAGGCGGCGATCCAAGCGGCCTACGACCGTTTCTACCGCGGAGACATCGCCGAAGAGCTGGTGCGCGCCACCCGTGCCCACGGCGGCCTGTTCACGCTGCGGGACCTGGATGAGTGGCAAGTCCACATCGAGGAGCCCGTATCCACCCGCTACCGCGACATCGATGTCTACAAGCTGACGACCTGGGTACAAGGCCCGGCCATGCTCCAGGCGCTGAATATTCTCGAGGGGCTGGATATCAAGGCCATGGGTTACAACAGCGCCAGCTACATCCACACGCTGTACCAGAGCATGAGCCTGGCCTTTGCCGACCGGGACTTCTACTACGGCGACCCCTACCACCCGCCGGCGGAACCGGTGCAGGGCCTGCTGTCCAAGGATTACGCCGCGCAGCGCCGGGCGCTGATCAACCCCGAGCGGAACGACCCCACGATCCGCCCCGGCGACCCCTATCCGGTCCAGGGCGAAACCAATCCCTTCCAGAGCCTGCTCGAGAACTGGACGCCCATTCCCCCCGAGGCGGAAGCGGAAGGCGCCGAGGGCTTCCAGCAGGCTTCCCTGGATCACGATGAAGGATTTATCGCCGGCACCACGTCGATTCAGGCGGCGGATGCCGAAGGCTGGGTGATCTCCGTAACACCCTCTGGTGGCTGGATCCCGGCCTTCATCGCGGGCGATACCGGCGTGGGCCTGAGCCAGCGCATGCAGAGTTTTGTTCTGGACGAACGCATCAACCCCTTCAACGTGGTGGCCCCGGGCAAACGCCCCCGGGCGACGCTGACGCCGAGCCTCGCCCTGCGCGACGGCAAGCCGATCATGGCCTTCTCGGTTCAGGGCGGTGACACCCAGGACCAGAACCTGTTGCAGTTCTTCCTCAACGTGGTGGAGTTCGGCATGAACGTGCAGCAGGCAGCAGAGGCGCACAACATCACCAGCTATCAGATGCAGAGTTCCTTCGGCGCCCACAAGAGCGAGCCGGGACGGCTGGAGATCACGGACCAGATACCGCCCTACACGCGAGACAGGCTGAAGCGCATGGGCTATGACGTGGACGTGGTGGAACGCACCTACAGCCCCATCACAGCCATCCTCATCGACCCGGAACGCGGCACCTTCCAGGGTGGTGCCAGTGACTACGGTGACGACTACGGGCTCGCCTGGTGAGCCCCGGGTCACCGTGGTTCTCGCGACACCGACACGGCGATGAACAATGGCCGCAAGGAGTGCTATCGTTGGGGCTGCCGGACCGGGGAATTCACGCCCTGACTACCGCGCCACCCCATTGATCCGGCCCGCTTCAGTCCTACCCAGGCCCCGGGCCCAACCCCTAGAGGAATACATCATGCGTCACTTCTCCCTGCCCCTGGCTGCCGCTATCGCCGGCACCTGCCTCACCCTTGGTGCCAATGTCATGGCCCAGGATCTGAACAAGCTCGTCGAGTCCGTCGACACCGACAAGGCCATGGAAGCCGTAGACATGGAAAAGGCCAAGGAAGCCGTCAGCGCCGATGGTGTCGATTACAAGAAGGCGGCAGAAGCCGTAGACATGGACAAGGCCACCGAGGCGATCATGAAGGTCGAAGAGTAGGTTTTAGCGCACAAAAGAAAAGGCGCCCGAGGGCGCCTTTTTTGTTTCCTCCCCATGGGGGAAAACCCTCGACTCACTCGAAGTTGTATTTCAGGGTCAGGCCATAGGTGCGCGGCGTGTTGGGATAGCCGCTGTAGCTGCCCGCCTGGGCCACCGACGGGAATGCCTGCTGAATGTACTCATCCTCGTTCAGGTTGCGCCCCCACAGATTCAGCTCCATACCGTTGCCAAAGGTGACACCGGCACTGGCGTTGAACATGTTGATCTCGCGGGAAGCGATTTCGGCGGGCACGTTCTCGATCGCCTGCACCTCATCCTCATACACATGCTCCAGACGGACGTAGGCCATGGGGCCCCCACCAATCTGGAAGTTGTAGGTGACGTTGGTATTCGTGGACAGCTCGGGAATACCCGCGGGCTTGGTGCCGGACAAATCCGTGGGACCGTCGACTCCCGCCGCACCTTCGAACTCGTCATAGAGCGGATCGAGGTAGGTCATGGCGAAGGCGATGCGCAGCCCCTCCAGGGGGGCCCAGGTCACATCGAACTCCGCGCCGTCAACGGACTGCTTGCCGGCGTTCGCCAGATTAAAGCCCGTACCGTTGAACACGTTGGACTGAAAGCCCTCGATCTCCTGGCTGAAGATCGCCAGGTTGAAGGCGACGCTGTCGTACTCGGCCTTCACCCCCAGCTCGTAAACCGTCGATTCCTCGGGACCGGCGAAGCGCGTACCCGGCACCAGGTTCGGCACCAGCAGCCCCGCCTCTGTCAGCGCCGGAATATCGGCAGCGAAGGGACGGGCGTCCCGGGACAGGTTCCAGGACGTGGCCTTGAAGCCCGTGCTGACGCCCGCGTAGACATTCATGTTCGGCGTCAGATCATAGGCGAGGCGCACCGTGTAGGTGATGTCGTCATCGCTGGTCTCACCGTCTTCGACGCTGTTCGGGTAGCTCAGGTACGGCGGCAGGAACTGCAAGGGCTGCAGCGCCTCTACGCCTGGGCGAACAACGAGAGCGTCTCGTCATCCAGGGTGTAGGCCTCGGAGGTGAAACCCGTGCCGGGTGCGAAGAAGGTCCCAATGGGAACGCCGACGAAGCTCTCTACCAGGGGCAGGAGCCCCCCTGCCAGGGCGTCGGCGTAGGGCCGGAACTGGTCGCCGTACAGAAAGCGGCCATTGATCTCGACGTCTTCCTTGAAGTAGAAGGCGCCGACCATCCAGACCAGGGGACCGCTACCCGTCGAGGTGAGACGAATCTCCTGGGTGAAGGTATCGATCTCCGTGTCACTGAAGTTGGCGCCGTCGGGGTCCACGAGACGGGCGCTGGTGAAGTCCACGTCCCCGGACTGCTCCTGTTCCAGGGTTCGGTAGGCAGTGATGGACGTCAGCGTCATCGTGTCAAAGTCGTAGTCCACCTGCACGGACGTGCCCCGGGAATCGATGTTTGTCTCCGGGTCAAAATCGTAGAATCCTTCGTAGGCGAAGGCGTCCTCGGGAACCAGATTGCCCCCCAGGGCGCGGACCACATCGCCCGTGGGGCCGTCGACGAGGTTCGCCACACCGCAGCAGACTTCACTGATGTTCTCACCATCCGCAATAAAGCGAACCTCCATGCGGTCCGTGGGGCTCCACAGCAACTGTCCGCGCAGGTTCCAGCGGTCCAGTTCGTTCTGCTCCGTACCCAGTTCCAGGTTGTCGTAGTAGCCGTCGCGCTCATTGCTGCTGCCGTACAGGCTGAAAGCCGCGTTGTCCGACAGCGGGCCGGTAACGTCCCCGCGCAGGATCACCTGGTCGTAATTGGCCACGGTCGCCGACACGGAGCCGCTGTAGCCCAGCAGGTCCGGCTTCGCCGTCACGACATTGATCACGCCCGCCGACGCGTTCTTGCCAAACAGCGTGCTCTGGGGACCGCGCAACACTTCGACGCGTTCGAGCTTCGGCAGATCCGCCAGGGCGCTGCCCACCCGGGAACGGTAAACACCGTCGATGAACACACCGACGGAGGGTTCGATGCCGGCATTGTTCGCCCCGTTACCAAAACCACGAATGATGAAGTTGGTGTTGGCGGAGCTTTGCAGCTGCGTCACACGCAAGCTCGGCACCAGGGACTGGAGGTCCTTGATGTCCATCACCTGGGACTGTTCGATGGAGGCCGCCGTGACCACGGATACGGCAACGGGCACTTCCTGCAACGTCTGCTCCCGCTTGGCCGCGGTGACCAGCACTTCTTCCAAAGTACCGGCACCCTGAGCAAACACGGGGGCAGTACCGGCGGCGGATGCCAGGGCGACCGCAGCGGCGAGATGGCAGGAACGAAAACGGAGGTTTGCGAGCATAAAATTACCTTTATTTAATTATGGGTATGTCCTGATTCTCGCGAGCGAATTCGCACAGGTCAATGGAATTTTGCCCACCGCCACCCTTGACCTCGGCCGCCACGTCGTGCGCAAAAATGCGCTCACCACCCCATCTATTTGCGCATCCTCGATCCATTTGGTCGGTACTGTCCGCCCGGCTCAGGTAAACTGCCCGCCACGACAAAGGAGCACTGACATGGCAAAGAGGGTCTATCTGTTTTCCGAGGGCAGCCGCGACGATCGCGACCTGCTGGGAGGCAAGGGCGCAAATCTCTGTGAGATGACAACGCTGGGGCTGCCGGTGCCCTTCGGCTTTGTGATCACCACCCCCACCTGCCGGGAATTCTTCGAGAACGGCAACCGCCTGCCCACGCTCCTGGAACAGGAATACCGCGTCGCCCTGGACCTGGTAGAGAAGCAGATGGACGCGCGCTTCGGCGACCCCGACAATCCCCTGCTCTTCTCTGTCCGCTCCGGCGCTCCCGTATCCATGCCGGGCATGATGAATACGATCCTGAACCTCGGGATCAACGACGAAATCGCCGCCGGCCTGGCGAAGAAGACCTCAAACCCGCGCTTCGCCTACGACAGTTACCGCCGCTTTATCCAGATGTTCGCCGACGTGGTGCTGGGCGCCGACAGCCATGCGATGGAAACTGTGGTCGAAGAGCACAAGCGCGTCCACGGCTACCAGAACGACACGGACATGACCGCCGATGACTGGCAGTCCGTCATCGCCACCTTCAAGACCATGGTGGAGTTCCCCGAGGACCCCTTCGTGCAGTTGAAACTGGCAGTGGAAGCCGTATTCCGCTCCTGGCACACGCCGCGGGCGAACGTCTACCGCGAAATGCACAACATCCCCGACTCCCTGGGCACCGCGGTGAATGTCCAGGCCATGGTCTTCGGTAACTTTGGCGAGGACTCCGGTGTCGCGTTCACCCGGAACCCTTCCACGGGGGAACGGCAGTTCTTTGGCGAAGTCCTCTTCAATGCTGCGGGTGAAGATGTGGTAGCCGGCATCCGCACCCCGGAACCCGTAGAGGCTCTCAAGGAGCGCCTGCCCGCGGTCTACGACGAGCTCTACCGCATCCAGGCGCTGCTGGAGCAGCACTACCGGGACATGCAGGACATCGAGTTCACGGTACAGGAAGGTCGCTTCTACATCCTGCAGACCCGCAGCGGCAAGCGCACGGGGCGCGCCTCCGTGCGCATCGCCGTAGAGATGGTCCGCGAGGGCATGATCGACGAGAAGGAAGCCCTGCTGCGTGTGTCGCCGGACCATGTACAGTCCTTCCTGCTGCCCATGGTGGATCCCGAGGCGCCCCGGGAAGTCGTGGCCCGCGGACTCCCCGCCAGTCCCGGCGGTGCAACGGGCGTCGTGGTGTTCTCCGCCGACGAAGCCGTCACCGTGTCGGAACAGGGAAAGGCCGTGATTCTCGTGCGCCGTGAGACGACACCCGAGGACATCCACGGCATGCGCGTCGCCGAAGGGATTCTCACGGAGCTGGGAGGTATGACCTCTCACGCTGCCGTCGTAGCCCGGGGCATGGGCGTCTGCGCCATCACCGGCTGTGGCGAACTGCGCGTGAACATCAGCGAAGGCACGGCGATTACCAGCGATGGTAAAGCCATACACCGCGGCGACACGCTCACCCTTGACGGCGCCACCGGCGAAGTCATGCTGGGAGACGTACCCAAAGTCGAAGCCAGCACCT
>CAXBBA010000040.1:0-9277 GCA_963973805.1 uncultured Halieaceae bacterium
AGGACCGCGCCCGCCTCGAGCAGGTGATGGTCTACGCCGACGATACCGCCGGCGGCCTCATGAACACCGACACCATCACGATTCGGCCCGACGTGACCCTGGACGTGGTGCTGCGCTTTCTCCGTCGCCACGATGAGCTGCCGGACATGACGGACACGCTGATCGTGGTGAACCGCGACGACCGCTACGTCGGCGTGCTCCCCATCCGCACGCTGCTGGTCTCCGACCCCACGAGCTCCGTGCGCGAGCGCATGATCACGCGGCGCAAGGCGATCCCCACGGACATGCCCGATGACGAGGTCGCCCGACTCTTTGCGCGCAAGGACTGGGTATCGGCACCGGTGGTGGATGACGAAGGCTACGTGGTCGGCCGTATCACCATCGATGACGTGGTGGATGTGATCCGCGAGGATGCGGACCACTCTCTCATGTCCATGGCGGGCCTCGGTGAGGATGACGACACCTTCGCGCCAGCGCTGAAAACCGCGCGGCGGCGCGCGGTATGGCTCGGCATCAACCTGCTCACGGCCTTCATCGCTGCGTCGGTGATCAATCTCTTCCAGGGTACGATCGAGAAGGTCGTCGCCCTGGCCGTACTCATGCCCATCGTGGCCTCCATGGGCGGCATCGCAGGCACCCAGACCCTGACGGTGCTGATCCGCGCCATTGCCATGGGCCAGGTCAACAGCAGCAATGCCCGCTGGCTCCTAAGCCGGGAAGTGCTGGTGGGCGCCCTGAATGGCGTAGGTTGGGCCATCGTCGTGGGCATCGCCGCCGCGCTGTGGTTCAACGATTCCACGCTGGGGCTGATCATTGCGACGGCCATTGTGATCAATCTGGTCACCGCTGGCCTCGCGGGAGCGCTGCTGCCCATGGTGCTTCAGCGCTTGAAAATAGATCCCGCCCTGGCCGGTGGCGTGGTCCTTACCACGGTCACGGACGTGGTGGGCTTCCTGGCCTTCCTGGGTCTGGCATCGGTGTTTTATGGTTGACGATAACGACGAATTCGAACTCGAGAACGAAGCGCCGAGTAAATCCGCGCTCAAACGTGAGATGACGGCCCTGCAGGAACTGGGTGAGGCCCTGTGCGCCCTCAGTCCCGCGGAGCTGGAGAAAATCCCCATCGAGGACGCCACGCTCCTCGAAGCCATTCACGAGTCCCGTCGCATACAGAAGCATGGCGCGCTGCGGCGCCACCGCCAGTTCATCGGCAAACTGATGCGCCGCATCGATGCCGTCCCCCTGCGGGAGGCGCTCGAGGCACTGCACCTGAGTCGCCAGGATGAAGCCGCCGCATTCCATGCGCTGGAGGGGCTGCGGGAAGAGCTGTTATCCGGCGGGGATGGAGAGCTCGCCCGGTTCATCGCCGCCAACCCCGATGCGGACCGCCAGCACCTGCGCCAGCTCGTGCGCGAAGCGCAGCGGGAGCGTCGTGGGGATAAACCGCCGAGCGCTAGCCGTCGTCTGTTCCGTTACCTGCGGGAGCTTCAGGAGCAGGCTTCGTCGACGTGAGCTGATCGTCGAAGAGGCGGCGGAACTCCACCGTGGGTGCCTGCAGATCGCCGCTGACCCCATACACCGCCGACGACATGCGGTTCACCTGCTTCTCGAACACCTTGCTCACCACGAACACACCCGCGGCGACGGGAATACCCGCCGCGAGGGCGGCGACCCAGGGCAGATTGTTCGCCACGGGCAGCGTAACGACCAGCTCCCCATCCACGCGTCGACGCTCCAGGTCACTCACACCGCTGAAGGCGAAGGCGCTCGCGGCGCCGTCGATCTGCATATCCACCACCTCGAGATCGCCGCCGTGGAATGCCAGCTGCGCCCGGGCGGTGAGGAACGGTATGCCACCCTCGAACATGTGGGCGAGGCTCAGGCCGCGGAGGATCTCCGCGAAGTTGAGCACACTGATCATGGCCAGGGCCCCGGAGCGGTTCTCGAGGATTCGTCCATCGCGAGCGGTTGCGAAGACTTCCCCCCGGGCGTTCAGGGACGAGAATGCGCTCGGCGCCCCGGGCCAGCCCAGACGCAGGGACAGCTGCCCCTCCTCCGACTCCAGCGTCGGAGCAAAGGCGGCGGATTCCAGCACGGCGCCGAAGTCCCCAAAGGCGGCGTCCAGCTCCAGATTGCTGTACTCCTCGCCATCGGTGATCCCCCAGCGCAGCATCCCCGGCTGGGCCGCATCCAGGCGCAGTTTCCAGAGTTCCCCACGAATATCAGTGGCGTACAGGGCTCCGTCGCCCTGCCCCGAGTCCAGATCAAAGCCCACATGGCCGAGGGATCGCTCGCCGCTGCGCAGTTCCAGCACATCCACGCGCATGCTTGGCAACAGGGCGAGGGCATCCTCCAGGCGCAGGGGGCTACCGGCCCCCTCAGCAAAGCGTCCCATATCCAGGTATTCCACCAGCAGCTGCAGCTCCCCATCCGCTGGTGCGAGACTGGCCAGAAGCCAGTCGGCCTCCACCGTGCCCTGCCCCAGGGAGCCCTCACCCCACAGGTGCAGACGGGCTTCGCCCAGACTGCGCGTACCGATCTGCAGCTCGCCCACATCCAGGGCGTCCACGCGGTAGCTGAATGACGGCGCGGGGGAGACCTCCTGCCCCGCCCCGGAATCGCTCCTGTCCGGGGCGACATACCTGTTGTAGAAATCGATCCACTGGGCGAGATCGAGGGACGACACCGCTCCGGTCAGGCAGTAGCGCCGGTCACAGGAGGCCTGCGCCGGCCCGCCGCCGCCCACCGCTGCCACCAGCTGTCCGAGCCCCTGCTCGTCCAGCGCGAGCGCCATTCGCAGACGCTCTCCCAGCGCCAGCTCCACCTGCGGCTTCGGCGCCAGGGGGACCGCGATCTCCAGGCCCAGGGGCTGATCCGCTGTCTTGGCGAACGGCGCCGGCGCATCAAAGACCACCCCCTGCAGATCCGAACTCAGGCGCAGCCAGGCACCGTCCTCCTCATTCAGGCTAACGTCACCCCGGAGGTCGGTGGCGCCCTGAGCGAAGTTGAGGAGGGGAATATCCAGCCAGTCGGCCACCGCCCGACTCTTCACATCCCCCTCGAGCACCAGTTCCAGGGCCGGGAGCGCGACCGCTCCGGCGCTGGCCCGGAAGCTTCCGCCCAACATCTCACCCTGCAGCGAACTTCCTTCGAAGCCACGCCCCGTGTGGAAGCCCAGCTTTCCGGTCACCTGCTGCAGCGACAGATCCACCTGCTCCATCCACACATCCACATCGTGCAGCTGCAGATCGAGGTCGATGCGGGGCGCCGGACCATCCCTGCGAAGGCTGAGGTCCAGGTGCAGCGCTCCGTCCAGTTCTCCGTCGAAGCGCCAACCCCGAACACGCCGCCGGTCATGGAGGACAGCGCCGAGTCGGCGAACAGCTCCGTGGCCCCCTGCGCCGACCCGTAGATTCGCCCATCCAGCTGCAAAGATGCTGCCCCCGCCCGGCCGTCCACGAAGCCGATCACGTCCTCCGCCTGTGCTCCGAGCACCGTCGCGCGGTCCACGCGCAGCCAGCTGCGCGCATCATCGACCCACACCGTGCCCTGCAGATCCTGCAGTGCCGGCCACGACGGATCGTAGGCCAGATGCACTTGCTCCAGGTCCAGGAACAGCTGCACGGTCATATGGGGATAATTCTTCCGCCGGGTGCTGCCCCGCCAGATAAAGCCCGCACGCTCCACCTCGCCTTCCTGCACGCTCTCTCCCAGCCAGTTGAGCAGCGGTGTCGGGAGGGTGTAGGGCAGGTACTTGTCGCGGTAGCTGGCGCGGGAGTCCTCCAGCCCCACGAGCAGCTCCAGCTCCACCCCCGTATCCCGGTGTTGAAAGGGAATGTCCACACCCAGGAGGCCGGCGCTTCCTCCCTCCTCGCCCTGCAGGTGCAGGAGGTCACTGGAAATTTCGAGGCGCTGGCTGTCCCAGAAGAAGTGCAGCGTGCCCAGGGCGTCGGTGTAAACCAGGGGATCGGTATACACCGTCGGGAAGTGCATGCTGAAGCTGTCGCTATCCAACTGCAGCTCGCCGGTGCCGGGGCCCAGCGTGAGGTAGCCGCTCACGCCGGTCAGTGCGGGCGTCTTCCGGACCTGCCAGCTTCCCACCTCAAGCCCCTCCAGACGGGAGCGCAGCTGCCAGCTCCGCGCCGGCGCCGTCAAATCATCCAGGCGCAGCTCGACGGAGCGCAAATAGCCCTTGGGGGCGAGGTCCGGCAACGCATCCCGCAGGCCCTGGGGCAGCCCCGGCGCCGTAGCGAGCAACGCCGGCAGCGCATCGAGGCCAAGATCCGCAGCCCGGATACGCAGTGCCTTCCCGGACCAGTCAAACTGGGCGCGATCGAGATTCAGGGACTGGCCCTCGCGCTCGATGTGAAAATCCTGGGTCAGCAGACTCCAGCGCCGGGACCGCTGCTCCAGCGCCGCGTCGAAGCGCAGGGCTTCGATCGGCAGGCTCCATGCGCCGCCGGGCTCTTCCAGATGCAGGCCCGAACTGGCCAGGCGCATGCGTGCCCGGCTGTCACCCGCGCTGCGGTTGAGCCAGAACTGCGCGGCAGCCGTGCCCTTGAGTACAAAGGGCAGGTCCAGATGATTCCAGAGTTCGCTGAGTACCACGAGGTCTTCGCTGCGCACATCCAGAAACACGTCGCCGGTCCACGTCAGGGGACGCAGGGGGTTCCCCACACCCTGGGCGTTGACGCCCAGAGTCAGCGCCTCGCCGCGTATTTCACCCTGCAGCTGGCGATCGTTGGCGACGCGCCCGAGCACCAGATCCAGCTCCAGCGCCATCACACCGCTTGTGGTTGCCAGGGACAGGCGGTTGCGCTCCAGAGCCACACGCTCCACATTGGGGAGGAAGTTCTCGAGCCAGTCCCGCAGCGCTCCCCCGCCACCGGTGCTGAAGCCAACCAGCTCGATCACCCCCTCGTCCGTCAGCCGCGCATCCAGCGCCAGGCCCTCGATTTCCAGGCGGGAAAACTGCACGGACCCGGTCATCAGGCTCGCGGGGACATCCAGCCGCAGCACGCCCCCTTCGATGGCGACGGGGCGACCGCCAGTGCCAACCGGCGTCAGTACCAGATTCTGGAAGCGCAGCTCCGGGCTGAAAGCATGCCAGCCGCCCCCGAGCTGGTCCACGGCGACGGCAAAGGGCAGCCGTGCATTGAGCTGCTCAACGATACTGTCCCGCAGGGCGGGAACCTGCTGCATGAACAGGCGCCCTGCGGCGACGTAGACCGCCAGCGCCACAACGCCCGCCACGAGAGCACGCCAGGCCCAGGGAGCCAGCGCGTGCAGCCCCCTCAGGGGCAGGCTTTCGTCGGCGGGATCAGCAGTCATGGCAGAGGTTCCGCCCGGATTCAGAGAAGCACGATGTCAAACTGTTCCTGACCGTAGTCGGGCTCGGCGCGGAAACTGATGCTGCGCCCGATGAAGCTCTCGAGCTCGCCCACGTGCTGCGATTCATCGTCGAGGAGCCGCTCCACAACCATCGGGGAGGCAAGCACGAGCAAGCCTCCGGTCTCGTAGGCCCGGGCGTCCCGCAGTATCTCCCGCAGTATTTCGTAGCAGACCGTCTCTGCACTCTTGATAAATCCTCGTCCACCACAGCTTGGACAGTCCTCACAGAGCATCCGTTCCAGACTTTCGCGGGTGCGTTTGCGGGTCATTTCCACCAGACCCAGTTCCGACACACCCGTGATGTTGTTGCGCGCGGGATCCCGGCCCATGGCCTTTTCGAGGGTACGGTGAACCTGGCGGCGGTGCTCCGCATCACGCATGTCGATGAAATCAACGATGATGATACCGCCGAGATTGCGCAGGCGAAGCTGCCGCGCCAGCACCGTAGCCGCCTCCATGTTGGTCTTGAACAGGGTTTCTTCCTGGTTCCTGCGACCGACAAAGGAGCCCGTATTCACATCGATGGTCGTCATCGCCTCGGTCTGGTCGATGACCAGATGACCTCCGCTCTTGAGGGGCACGGTCCGTGCCAGGGCGCGCTGGAGATCCTCCTCCACGCCGTGAAGGTCGAATATCGGACGCTCCCCTTCGTAGTGCTCCACGAGCTCCGCGACCTCCGGCATGTACTTCAGGCAGAAGTCGCGCAGGGCGAGGAAGTTCTCGTGGCTGTCGATGAGCACGCGCTGGATTCCCGGACGCTCCAGATCCCGCACGGTGCGCAGTTGCAGCGGCAGATCCTCGTATACAAGCTGGGGTGCCCGGGCCTCCTCCGCCCGTCGCGATACCACGGCCCAGAGGCGCTTCAGGTAACGCAGGTCCGCACTGATCTCCCCTTCCCCCGCGCCCTCCGCGGCGGTGCGCAGAATGTATCCGCCGCAGGCCATGGACTCACCATCCATCGCCCCGGCGAGCACCTCCTGCAGCCGGGCGCGTTCCGCCGTGTCTTCGATGCGCTGGGACACTCCCACGTGATCGCCCTGGGGCATGTACACGAGATAGCGGGTCGACACCGACAGCTGCGTCGTCAGACGGGCCCCCTTCTGTCCCAGGGGATCCTTGACCACCTGTACGGTTATGAGCTGGCCTTCGCGCAGGTGATCGGCGATCCGCTCCTCCGCCGCAGCGCCGTTCCCCAGCACATCGCTCAGGTGGATAAACCCGCTGCGATCGAGACCGATGTCCACAAACGCCGCCTGCATGCCCGGCATCACGCGCGCCACTCGCCCGGTGTAAATGTTCGACACGATGCCACGGCTGGCCTGGCGCTCGATGTGGATATCCTGCGCGGCGCCGTTCTCGACCACCGCAACGCGGGCCTCCATGGGAGTAACATTGACGAGAATTTCTTCGTTCATGGCCCCACCCCTGCCACCAGTGCCTCGATTCCTATGCGCGCAAGCAATTCCCGCGTCTCCGCCAGGGGCAGGCCGATGACATTGCTCACGCTGCCGTCAACGCGACGCACAAAGCTCCCGGCGACCCCCTGGATGGTGTATGCGCCCGCCTTGTCCCAGGGTTCATCGGTAGCCAGGTAAGCCTCGATCAGCCGCGGCGCCAGCTCGATCATGGTCACCGTTGTCTGGACCTGGCATTGCTCGCACTGCGCAGCGGATAGCGCGTGGAGCGCAGTGCAGACGGTATGACTCTTTCCGCTGAGGGCCTGCAACATGCGCCGGGCGTCATCGGCATCCCGGGGCTTGCCCAACGCCTCACCGTCGAGGACCACCGTGGTATCGGCGGTAAGCAGTGCTCCCCCCGGCAGACTCCGGGACAGGGTCATGGCCTTTTCCCGCGCCATGCGTTCGACGTAGTCCAGCGCCGCCTCCCCGGGTCGCGGAGTCTCGTCAATATCGGCGGCGGCGATCTCAAACTCCACGCCAAGCTGTGCCAGCAGCTCTGCGCGGCGGGGACTTGCCGACCCCAGTACCAGACAGGACATGCTCAGGTCACCCGATAGCTGCGGCGCAGGCCGCGAAGAAAAGGCATGATCAGAGGCCACAGCAACGCGCTGGTAAGCGCCGGCAGCAGAAACTGAAACCCTGCGCCCGCCAGCCCCTCCAGCCCCTGTAGCCACTGCACTACCAGCTGCTGGATACCCGCAAGCACAAAAATCACCCCCGCCTGCTGTACCACGGTAAACACGCGCACACGCTGGTACATAAAACCCGCCAGCGTGACCACAAGACCCAGCGCCAGCATGTTCTGCCCAATGGGCGCGCCCTCCAGCACGTCCACGATCAGGCCCATGGTAAGAGCGGTGACCAGGCCGACGCGATGGGGCAGGGCAATGGTCCAGTAGACCAGGGTGAGAAGAATCCATTCGGGGCGCCACCAGGCCAGGCTGCGCGCCAGGGGGAGCACCGCCAGCACCGCCGCAACCAGCAGCGTCAGCGCGATGACCCAGGTGCCGTGACTGCGCTCACTCACGGACCACCTCTGCGGCGCGCGCGGCAGCGGCCTCACCGAAGACCAGCAACACATGCCGGGCGCGGTCCAGGGCGGCAGTGGGACGCGCGCTGATGCGGGCGAAAGCCTCTCCGGGATTCCGCTGTATTTCGGACACGACCGCCACGGGATAACCGATGGGGAAACGCCCCCCAAGTCCGGACGTGACCAGCAGGTCTCCCTCCTGAATATCCGTGGTCGCCGCTACGTGATGCACCGCCAGATCATCCAGGGAACCCACACCTTCCGCCACCGCACGCACGCCATTACGGGTCACCTGCACCGGCACGGAATGGGTGGGATCGGTAACGAGCAGAACGCGGGATGTGGTGGAGCTGACTTCGACCACCTGGCCCATGAGCCCGTTCGCATCGATCAGCGCCTGCCCCTGGTAGACGTTTGCTTCCGCACCCTTGTCCAGCACCAACTGGTGGCGCACGGGATCCGGGGACACGCCGATGACCTCGGCGACGAGCACGTCATCACGCAACAGCGCCGTGGAGTTGAGCAGAGCCCGCAGACGCGCATTGTCCGCCTGCAGCGAAGCCAATTGCTGCGTACGTCCCTGAAGCACGAGATTCTCCCGACGGAGGCGGTCATTGTCGTCGAGGAGGCGACTGCGGGAACGCAGGTTGTCGTCCTGCCAGTTGCCAATCATGGTGGGAATATCGGCGATGAGGTACACCGGCGTGAGCACCGTGTCCACGACGGAGCGGGCGGTTTCGAGACCGCTATAGCGCAGGTCCGCCGCCAGCAGGACAGCCACCAGCAGCGCACCGAGCCCCAGCTTCAGACCGAGGTGTGATTCCTTGATGAACAGCGGCTTTATCGTGGCACCCGCCGCGGGCTCGGCACGCCCGCGCGCGCCTTCCCGCTCTTTATTCCGTAGACAGCAAGTCTATCGTACGGCGGTCCATGCGTTCCATGGCCATTCCGCCACCCCGGGCCACACAGGTCAGGGGGTCTTCTGCCACGACCACGGGCAGTCCTGTTTCTGCGGCGATAAGGCGATCCATATCCCGCAGCAGTGCGCCACCGCCGGTGAGAACGATGCCGCTCTCGGCGATATCCGCCGCGAGCTCCGGAGGAGACTGTTCGAGAGCGGACTTCACCGACTGCACGATGGAAGACAGGGGGTCCTGCAGGGACTCGAGAATTTCGTCGCTGTTGAGCGTAAAGCTGCGGGGGACGCCTTCGGCGAGATTGCGGCCCCGCACGTCGATCTCCCGGACCTCGGTGCTGCCGGCAAAGGCACAACCGATTTCCTGCTTGATGCGCTCGGCGGTGGAGTCGCCGATGAGCGTGCCGTAGCGACGCCGCACGTAGGACACGATGGCCTCGTCGAAGCGGTCGCCGCCGAGGCGGATGGAGTCCGAGTACA
>CAXBBA010000041.1:0-9191 GCA_963973805.1 uncultured Halieaceae bacterium
CCCCAGACCGCTTCCGTGGGGCAGGCAATCACGCCTCCGGTCGCCAGCACATGGGCACAGTGGTTGAGACGAAAACGTGTGGGTCGGAGGTCAGTCATAAGAAGGCCCGCAGTCACGGGGCGCCGATTCTAGCAACTGCGTGCACTGGTAGATACTTTTGCCGGGTTTTTCCCATATCGGTCCTCTTCGCGCAGAATCCAGCCATCCACCTCCAGCTGGCCGAGCAGGGCCAGCAGCAGGCCCGGTGCCAGCCCCGATACCCGCTGCAGCTCATCGAGACCGAGCACCGCATCACCGAGCAGTTCCAGCAGGACGGCGGCGCTGCCCTCCGGGGGCGGAGCCGAAGCGGCCCCGGGCCCCGGGTTGTCGACACGGGGAAACCAGTGCGACAGATCATCGAAAGAGGTAAGGGGCACGGCGCCGTCCCGCAGCAGGCGCAGGCAGCCCGCACCGCCCGGGTGGATCAGGGACCAAGGCACCACGTACACATCCCGGCCCTGTTCCAGGGCTGCGCTGGCCGTGTGCAGGGAGCCGCTGGGCAGGGCCGCCTCGACGATGATCGTCGCTTCGCAGAGGCCACTGATAATGCGGTTCCGCCGGGGAAAGCGGTGTTTTGCCGGCGCCGTTCCCGGTGGCAGCTCCGACAGCAGGCAGCCCCGCGCCATCAACCGCCGGGCCAGCGCGCCATGGCGCTGCGGCGAGGGTCGATCCACCCCCGAGGCGAGCACCGCCACCGTGCGCCCTTCTTCGAGAGCGCCCCCATGAGCGGCACTATCGATGCCCAGGGCGAGGCCGGAACACACGGTGTAACCCGCCGCGGCCAGCATCGCGCTCAGGCGCCGCGCCACCTCCAGCCCCCCACGACTCGCCCGGCGACTGCCCACGACCGCCACCGCGGGGCCCTGCAGGCTCGCGGCATCGCCGCGACAGAACAGCCAGGGGGGTGGGTCGGGAATGGCACGCAGCGGCGCCGGGAAGCGCTCATCGCCCATGGAGATGAAGTCAGTATCAGAAGCCGGGGAGGGAATGAGGGAAGCGCAGGGTCCCGGGCGGGGCCAGCCTGCGCGGGCCCGATCCAGCGCCCGGCGGGTTCGCGGCGGCAGCGCCCCAAGGCGCGAAGACGGAAGGCGCAGCAGGGCCGCGGGGGAGCCGGAATCGGCGAGGAGCTCGCCGAGGCCTTCGGTGCAGTCCCCCACCCAGCTCAGGAGTGCGGTGTATTCATTCCGGGTCGATGTATCCATGACCCGGGAAGTCTACGTCAGGGGTTTTTGACCTTGTCCATCACTTTCAGCGGACGGTTGGCTTTGAGGACAATGGCATAGCTGGCCTTGTGGGCGACTTCGAAGACCATGGCCAGGCCGGCGCGCACGTCGGGCAGGCGCACGTTGTCGCGGGCGACCTCATCGAAAATCACCTGGCCACTCTGATAGATGGCCAGCACATGGCCGACTTCCATGCCGTCGCGGGCGCCGCGATTGAGAACCACGATGTCCGTGGTTCCGATCTGGCTGACACCACCGTCAACGGCGATCATGAACGCGTCCTGCAGCTCCATGTCCGGTGCCCGGGGCTGGAAGGTAGCGTCGAGGACCCGCTCTTCAAGGGGCAGCAGACGGTCGGTGATACGCACCTCTTCGGTGACGCGGGTGATCTCCAGCTCCACGATGGGGTCTGACACGCTGCTGATTGCCTGGGCGTTGCCGATATCCTGGGCCTGGTAACCCAGCACCTCGGAGGTGACGGGGTCCCGGTACACGTCACCGGCGCGGTAGATACCAAAGGCCCGCTCTTCGTCAGGGAAATATCCGCGGCCAAAAATGAGGTCGCCGTTGGCCGTGATCAGGTGGTCCTGGCCGCCGGCCACCACGTACGCGGACTGATTGAGCTCATCCACCTCGAGAATGCGGTGGCGCATGAGGAAGGCACCGATCTCATCCAGGGGGATAACGGGGATCGCGAGGTCCAGCGGTGTCACCCGCATGTTGGGCGCGAGCTTCACGTCGCGGCCCCGAGTCAGGGACAGGCGCGGGCGCCCATCCACATAGCTGAGGTAGATCGTGTCGCCGGGGAAAATCAGATGCGGATTGTCGATCTGCGGGTTCACGTCCCAAACCTCCGGCCACAGCCAGGGCTCCTCGAGGAACATGTCGGCGATGCCCCAGAGCGTATCGCCGTCCTTGACCAGATACTCCTGGGGCGCAGTATCGCGAATGCCCGCCCCCTCGGCCATAGCCTGGGACGCCGCCAGGCCCGCCACCAGCAGCAGGGCCGCGAAGATCATGAGAAGGCGGGTTGGCCTGGGGTCGCTCACCGCTTTGGCGCGAAGCTGCACGGGTCTACCCATGAACCGATCATTCATCCCAATGTTCTCCCCAACCGGTGTGTCCCGGTGTTATTCGCTGTCACCGCGCCACCCCCGATGGTGTTCGACACCTCGGATAGCGCGTTATACTTGTTCAGTCTACGGCAGAAAGATCATCGATGGCAGTCCTCCAGATACTCGAATTTCCCGACCCTCGCCTGCGCACCGTCGCCAAAGCGGTGCCCGAGGTGGATGGGGAGCTCCGCGAACTCGTCGATAACATGCTCGAAACCATGTACGACGCCTCGGGAATCGGCCTTGCGGCAACGCAGGTGAATGTACACCTGCGCGTGCTGGTTGCGGACACCTCGGAAGACCGGGATCAGCCGCGGGTGTACATCAACCCCGAAATCACGGTGCTGGACGAGAACCTGGGCAGCTACGACGAAGGCTGTCTGTCCGTGCCGGGCTTCTATGAAGAGGTGCACCGGCCCCGGCGCATTTCCGTGACGGCGCTCGGCCGCGACGGCGAATCCTTTACGGAGGAGCTCGACGGCCTCAATGCGATCTGCCTGCAGCACGAGATCGACCACCTCGACGGCAAGCTGTTCGTTGACTACATCTCACCCCTCAAGCGTCAGCGTATTCGCAAGAAGCTGGAGAAAGCGCACCGGCTGCAGGCCTGAGTTCCGTGAACCCCCTCCGCCTTGGGTTCGCCGGGACGCCGGACTTCGCGGCAACGCATCTCGCCGCCCTGTTGCGCAGCGACCACGATGTGGTGGCGGCCCTCACGCAGCCGGACCGCCGCTCCGGACGGGGCAAGCAGGCCCGGCCCAGCCCGGTGAAAGCCCTCGCCCTGGAGCATGACCTTCCCGTGCTGCAACCGCCGACGCTGCGCGACGCGGACGCGGTGGCGTCCATCGCCGAGCTCGAGCTGGACGCCCTGATCGTGGTGGCCTACGGCCTGCTGCTGCCAGGGAACGTCCTCGATCTGCCCCGCTACGGCTGCCTGAACGTGCACGGCTCCCTGCTGCCCCGATGGCGCGGCGCCGCTCCGATCCAGCGGGCGGTGGAAGCGGGGGACCGGGAGAGCGGCGTCACCATCATGCAGATGGACGAAGGCCTGGATACGGGCCCCATCCTCGCGCTCGGCCGCTGCGACATCCCACCGCTGTACACCAGCGGCGACCTGTACGCGAAGCTGGCCGAGATCGGGCCAGCGCTGCTCGTCACGGTGCTCGATGACCTGCCCGCCTACCTCGGGAACGCCCGGAGCCAGGACAACGACCTGGCCACCCACGCCGCAAAAATCAGTAAAGAGGAGGCCTGTGTGGACTGGCGTCGCCCCGCTGCAGAACTCGCGCGACGTATCCGCGCCTTCAATCCGGCCCCCGGCTGCTTCAGCCTGCGGGATGACCAGCGCGTGAAGATCTGGCGCGCGACCCCGGCGCCGGACAGCCGCCGCGGTGCGGTCGGTGAGATCATTGCCACGGACGCCAGCGGCATCCACGTGCGCTGCGGCGAGGGCGTGCTGGTACTCGAGAATCTCCAGCTGCCCGGATCCCGCGCCATGGACTCGGACGATATTCTGCGCGGCCGCGCAGACCTCTTCCGTCCCGGGGCGGCCTTCGCGCTTCCCGGTGCCGCATGAAGCCCGGCGCCGCTGTTCGCGCCAGTGCGGCCCGGATCATCGCTGCCGTGCTCGGGGGAGAATCCCTGGACCGCGTCGCCAGCCCTGTTCTCGAAGAGGTGGCTGAGCGCGACCGCAGCCTGTGCCGGGAAATCGCCTACGGTACGCTGCGACACTATCCCCAGCTGCAGGGGCTGCTGGAGCAATTGCTGGACCGCCCCCTGCGCAAGCGCGACCAGGAACTGGGCGCCCTCGCCCTCGCAGGTCTGTACCAGCTAAGCGCGATGCGCATTCCGCCCCATGCCGCCGTGAGCGCCACCGTGGAGGCCTCTTCGCTCCTGGGCAAGGGTCGCTCCCGGGGCTTTCTCAATGCCGTGCTGCGCCGCTACCAGCGCGAAGCGGCGGTCCTTGAGGAACAGCTCGACGACGCGCAGCGCCACGCCCACCCCCCCTGGCTGTGGCAGGCCCTGGAGAAGCACTGGCCGGCGCAACGCGATGCCATCGCGAGGGCGAACAACGAGCGCCCACCCATGACCCTGCGCGTGAATGCCCGCAGCCAGAGTCGCGACGCCTATGTCCGGACCCTGGAGGATGCAAGCATCGCCATCGATCCCGGCGCCGCGAGCCCCGACGCCCTGTATCTGCGCCAGGCCGTGGACGTGGGCGCCCTGCCGGGCTTCGGCGACGGCGCCGCAAGTGTGCAGGATGAAAGCGCCCAGCTCGCAGCGAGGCTCCTGGCGCCGAAGGCGGGCGAGGCAATCCTCGACGCCTGTGCGGCCCCCGGCGGCAAGAGCTGCCACCTGCTCGAGGTCGAGAGTGACCTGGTGCTTACGGCCATGGACAAGGCGCCGGAACGCCTGGCGCGGGTCGAAGAGAACCTGCAGCGCCTGGGTCTGAGCGCGGGTCTGGTTTGCGCCGACGGCGCCAGTCCCTCCCAGGAGCTCTGCTCCCTGGCACCCTTCGACGCCATGCTGGTGGATGTGCCCTGCAGCGCCACCGGCGTGATCCGCCGCCACCCCGACATCAAAGTGCTGCGCCGCGAGGGCGACATCGCCGGCTTTGCGCGTCAGCAGGATGCGATCCTGGACGGTCTCTGGCCCCTGCTGCGCCCCGGCGGGCGCCTGCTCTACGTCACCTGCTCCGTGCTACCCATGGAAAACAGCGAGCGCGTGGCGGCCTTCCTCGCCCGCCACGGGGACTGCCTCGAAGACACGCCGCCGGTTCCCGGCGCCGAATCCCAGCCCCACGGCTGGCAGGTGCTGCCCGACGTGGACGGCGGCGACGGCCTGTTTTTTGCCCTGCTGCACAAGAGCTGATCCCTCCAGAGGCAGTATTCCCGGGTAAAACCCTGTCATGGAGCGGGCGATTGCAGTAATGTGCAGCCACCGCGGCGGCATAACGACAGCTGCATGAAAATCATCATTCTCGGCGCCGGCCAGGTTGGCGGCACGCTGGCCGAACACCTGGCCAACGAGCGCAACGACATCACCGTTGTCGACACGGACAGCGAACGCCTGCGCTCCCTCAAGGACCGCCTCGACATCGGTACGGTGGCCGGCGGCGCCTCCCATCCCGACACGCTCCTTGACGCCGGGGCGGACGAGGCCGAGATGCTCATCGCGGTCACCAACTCCGACGAAATCAATATGATGGCCTGCCAGGTCGCCCACACCTTCTTCCGCACGCCGCAGAAGATTTCCCGGGTGCGCTCCCAGGCCTACCTCGAATATCAGGAGCAGCTGTTTTCACCGGATCACATCCCCGTGGACGTGATCATCGGCCCGGAACAGCTCATTACCGATGCGATCCGCCAGCTCATCATCAACCCCGGCGCTCTGCAGGTGATGGATTTCGCCGGCGGCAAGGCCCAGCTGGTCGCGGTTCGAGCCGTCCACGGGGGGCCCATCGTGGGCAAGGAGCTGAGCACCATCCGCAAGCACATGCCCAAGGTGGATACGCGTGTGGCGGCGATCTTCCGCCGCGACCGGGCCATCATTCCCGAGGGGGATACGGTGGTCGAGGCGGATGACGAGGTGTTCTTCATCGCCGCGCGCAAGCATATCCGCCAGGTCATGTCGGAACTGCGGCGCATCGACAAGCCCTACAAGCGGGTGATGATCGCCGGTGGTGGCAACATTGGCGCGCGCCTGGCGCAGTGTCTCGAGAACGAATTCTCGGTCAAGGTGATCGAGTTCCAGCACAAGCGCTGCCGCGTGCTGGCGGAACAGCTCAAGCACAGCCTGGTCATTGGAGGCAGCGCCGCCGAGCCCGCCCTGCTCGCAGAAGAGAACATCGAGAGCACCGATGTCTTCTGCGCCCTGACCAACAACGACGAATCCAACATCATGATGTCCATGCTCGCCAAACGCATGGGCGCCAAGAAAGTCATTACGCTGATCACCAACCCCGCCTATGCGGAACTGGTCGGGGATGAGATCGATATCGCCATTTCTCCCCAGGAAATCACCATCGGCAGCCTGCTGACCCATGTGCGCAAGGGCGACATCAGCCAGGTGCACGCCCTGCGCCGCGGCGCCGCCGAAGCCATCGAACTCGTGGCGCGGGGAGATGCCTACGCCTCCAAGGTGGTGGGACGCCGCGTCGAGGACATCGCCCTGCCGGAAGGGGTCACCATCGGCGCCATTGTTCGCGACGACAAGGTGCTCATCGCCCACCACGATGTGATGATCGAATCCAATGACCACGTCATCCTGTTCCTGGTGGATCGGCGCCGCATCAACGCCGTCGAAAAGCTCTTCGCTGTTGGCTTCGGCTTCTTCACCTAGGATCGACGGTGCACCTGACCCTGAGCCTGCGTATTCTCGGCCTGCTGCTGACCCTGTTCAGCTCCGCCATGCTGCCGCCGCTGCTTATCGCGGTGCTGGCCGATGACGAGACGGTCACCGGTTTCATCGGTGCCTTTGCCATCACCCTCGCCTCGGGGCTGGCGCTGTGGCTGCCCCTGCGGGGCAGGGCCCGGGAGCTGCATATCCGCGACGGCTTCCTGATCACGGCGTTGTTCTGGACCGTACTGGGCCTGTTCGGCTCCCTGCCCCTGGCGCTGACCGACTCCCTGCACATCAGCGTCACGGACGCGATCTTCGAGTCCATATCGGGCCTTACCACCACCGGCGCCACCGTCCTCACGGGCCTGGATCACATGCCGCCGTCGATCCTGCTGTACCGGCAGATGCTGCAGTGGCTCGGGGGTATCGGCATCATCGTGGTGGCCGTGGCCGTGCTGCCGATGCTGGGCATCGGGGGCATGCAGCTCTATCGCGCCGAAACACCGGGGCCGACCAAGGACAGCAAGCTCACACCACGCATCACCGAGACCGCCAAGGTCCTGTTCACCGTCTACCTGACGCTCACGGTGCTCTGTGCGCTGGCCTATGCCGCGGCGGGCATGAGCGGTTTCGACGCCGTCTGCCACGCCTTTGCCACCGTTGCCATCGGCGGTTTCAGTACCCACGACGCCAGCATGGGCTACTTTGACAGCAACACCATCTACCTGATCAGCTCCTTCTTCATGCTGATCGCGGCGCTGAACATCGGGCTCCACTACACCGCATTCCATCGCCGCAGCCTCTCGGGTTATTTCGAGGACTCGGAAGCACGCTTCTTCGCCGGGGCCATGGCGGTCTGCGCCGGCATAACCTGCCTCTACCTCATCGTGACCAAAACCCTGCCCGCCGGTGACAGTCTGGTGCACGGGTTCTTCCAGGCCGTGTCCATCACCACCACGACCGGCTTTACCACGCAGAACTTCGCCATCTGGCCCGGTTTTCTACCCATGATGCTGCTCATGTTCTCGTTCATGGGCGGCTGCGTCGGTTCCACGGGAGGCGGCATCAAGGCCATGCGCCTGATGCTGATCTACAAGCAGGGGATTCGCGAACTCAAGCAACTGGTGCACCCCCGGGCGGTGATCCCCCTCAAGGTAGGCAATCGCCGGGTCGAAGCCTCGGTGGTCAGCGCGGTGTGGAGCTTCTTCGCCGTCTACACCTTCGCCTTCATCGTGATCATGCTGGTCCTCATGGCCACGGGCCTGGACTTCATCACCAGCTTTACGGCGGTGGCCGGATCCCTGAACAACCTCGGGCCCGGGCTGGGGGACGTGGCGGCAAACTACGGCAATGTCAGCGACTTCGCCAAAGCGGTGCTGTGCTTTTCGATGCTTCTGGGGCGCCTGGAGGTGTTTACGCTGCTGGTGCTGTTCACGCCGATGTTCTGGCGCCACTAGCGCCGCCGCTCACCCCGCGCGGCCGGTGCCCCGGTTCTTGCGAATGAGCTCGTAGGCGGCCTGAATTTCCTGGGACTTCTCCGTTGCCAGCCTGAGCATGTCCTCGGGCACACCCTGGGCGGACAGCTTGTCCGGGTGGTTCTGGCTCATGAGCTTGCGGTAGGCGCGCTTCACCTCGGCATCCGAGGCGTCGCTGCGAACCCCCAGGGCAGCGTAGGCATGATCCAGCGTCGGCACGGATTCATTGGTTGCGCCGCCGCCCTGGGAGTGGAACTGCTCCTGCGCGGTGGCCATGCGCAGCAGTTCCTCCACCGCCTGGGGCGTGTAGCCCAGGGACCGGCCGATAAGGGTCAGAGCGTCGCGCTCGCCGGGGAGGAGTTGACGATCCGCAAGGGCCACGGCCAGCAGGAACATCATCAGCGTCTGCTTCAGCGCGGGATGGGCACCGCCGGTTTGCAGAAACAGTTTCACCGCGTCGTCCACGACAAAGGAGGGGTCCGCGCCGTCCTTGAACAGCAGGATCGCGTCGTGGCGCTGCGCGTCACCCAGGCCCAGCTGGCGGAAAATCTCTTCTGTGTGCGCCACCTCCTCTTCGGAGACACGCCCGTCGGCTTTCGCCACGTAACCCATCAGCAGGAACGTGGTGCGGAAAAAGGTCTCGCGGACCTCCCCCAGCCGCTTGCCCCCTGCGCCCAGCGCCTTCGCCAGACCCCGGTCGAAGAAGTGGCCGATGATCGCACCGATGATCAGCCCCGGAAGGCCTCCCACCAGCAGGCCGATAAGTCCCAGGATGAGCTTGCCCATCACCATCAGTTGTTTCCTTGTGTCGGATGCTCGGGAACCCAGTCCCTCGCGTAGTAATCAGGTTCGCGGCGCGGACGCACGCGAAATCGTTTGTACTCCCACTGGTACTGCTCCGGGGCGATACGCAGGCAACGCTCCACACCCGCATTCATGGCCAGGAGCGAGGCGTCCAGATCGTCGCAGTCTCGGTCCGCGGGCACGCCGTCCATGTC
>CAXBBA010000042.1:0-9162 GCA_963973805.1 uncultured Halieaceae bacterium
GAAGCCCTGGCGACCCTCGAAGTTGCGGTTGGAGGTCGAGGCGCAGTGTTCGCCCTTGCCCAGCTTGTCCGCATTCATGGCCAGGCACATGGAACAACCCGGCTCGCGCCACTCCATGCCGGCATCCAGAAACACGCGATCCAGGCCTTCCGCTTCGGCCTGGGCCTTGACCTCGCCGGAGCCAGGCACAACCAGCGCCTGTTTTACGGACTCGGCGACGCGGCGGCCGCGCATCACGTCCGCCGCCTCGCGCAGGTCTTCGATGCGTGAGTTGGTGCAGGAACCGATGAACACCCGATCCACGGGAATGCTGCTGATCGCCGCCCCGCCCTGCAGGCCCATGTACTGGAGTGCGCGGGTCGTGGCGTCGCGGCGCGTGCCCGCCTCCATGGCTTCCGGGTCCGGAATCTGCGCGGTAACCGGCGCCACCATCTCCGGTGACGTACCCCAGGTCACCTGGGGGACGATGCTGCTGCCGTCGAGCACCACTTCACGATCAAAGATCGCGTCGGCGTCGCTGTGCAGGTCGCGCCAGGCTTCCACCGCCTTGTCCCACAGCTCGCCCGTGGGCGCCATGGGGCGTCCGCGGACGTAGTCCAGAGTGACATCGTCGACAGCCACCATGCCCATGCGCGCGCCGGCCTCGATGGACATATTGCACAGGGTCATGCGCCCTTCCATGCTCAGGTTTTCCACTGTCTCTCCGGCGAACTCGATGGCGTAACCGGTACCCCCGGCGGTGCCGATCTCGCCGATGATGGCCAGCGCCAGGTCCTTCGCGGTGACACCGGGGGCCAGGCGGCCGTCGACGCGCACGCGGAGATTCTTCATCTTCTGCTGCACCAGGCACTGGGTGGCGAACACATGCTCGACCTCGGAGGTGCCAATGCCGTGGGCGAGAGCGCCCAGGGCACCGTGGGTGCTGGTGTGGGAGTCGCCGCAGACCACGGTCATGCCGGGCAGCGTGGCACCCTGCTCCGGTCCCACGACATGCACGATGCCCTGACGGCGATCGTTGATCGGGATCTCGTCGATACCGAAAGCGTCGCAGTTCTCATCCAGGGTCTGCACCTGCAGACGCGATACGGGATCGACGATGCCGGCGACACCACCGGCGCGCTCCGCCTGCTCCGTGGGCACGTTGTGATCGGGCACGGCCAGGATGCTCGCGAGCCTCCAGGGCTGACGCCCCGCCAGGCGCAGACCCTCGAAGGCCTGGGGTGAGGTGACTTCGTGAATCAGGTGGCGATCGATGTAAATCAGGGCGGAACCGTCCTCGCGCTCCTGCACGAGATGGTTGTCCCAGAGTTTGTCGTAGAGTGTGCGGCCCGTCATGGGAAACTCCCTTGCGAATTCGGGCCGCAAGGATAGGCTGGCATCGACGATAACTCCAATCTATTATTTTTATCGACACGATAACCGAGAGTTATACATGGACCTCGCCAATCTCCGCGCCTTCGCCGCGGTCGCGCAGCACCGTTCCTTCTCCGTCGCGGCGCAGCAACTGCACCTGACCCAGCCCGCCGTGAGCAAGCGCATCGCGGTGCTCGAGGACGGACTGGGCGTGGCTCTTTTCGACCGCATAGGCCGGCAGGTGGAGCTCACGGAGGCGGGCCAGGCTCTCCTCGCCCGCGTGCCCGACGTGGAGCAAAGCCTGCGCCGCGCGGAACAGGCGGTGCAGGACCTGCGGGGCGATGTCACCGGCCCCCTGCGTCTGGCAACCAGCCACCACATCGGCCTCCATCGCCTGCCGCCGGTGCTGTCGCTCTTTCAGGAGCGCTACCCGGCGGTGCAACTGGCGATCGAATTTCTGGACTCGGAGCAGGCCTACGAACGCCTGCGCCGCGGTGACATCGAACTGGCGGTGGTCACCCTGGGGCCCGGCGACGCATCCCAGCTCACCAGCGAAGCGCTGTGGGACGACCCCCTGAGCATCATGGTCGGGCAGCGCCACCCCCTCGCCCATCGCCGCAGCCTCAGCCTGAAGACCCTGGCGGAGCACCCTGCGGTGCTGCCGGGACTGGACACATTCACGGGGCAGATCGTGCACCGGCACTTCGATAGCGCCGGTCTGACGCTGCAGCTGCGCATGGCGACGAACTACCTCGAGACGCTGCGCATGATGGCCGCCGTGGGTCTGGGCTGGACCGTTTTGCCCCGCACCATGGCAAATAGCGAACTGCACTGCCTGACGGTGCGGGGGACGGCGCTACGGCGCACCCTGGGCCTGGTGTATCACGAAGAGCGCAGTCTCACGCGCAGCGCCCAGGCGTTCATCGCCCTGCTGCGGGGTGAACCCGCGCCCTGAGCCGGTCAGAACGGCGCGTCGTCGCCCAGGAGCACTTGCATCGCCTCCCGTGACGCCGAGAGACCGGATTCCTGGGACGGGAAATAGAAGCTGCCGCTGTAGCGCATGACGATCGTGTCCCCGTCGAGCACCACGCCGCTGGAAAAGCCGAAGCGACGCTTCACGTCGAGGTTATCCGCCCGCGTGTGCAGCCAGCGTCCGAGGCGTCCCGGAGACTGAAAATCGAAGGTCAGGTTGATCGTTGGCGCCGGCGCCGCCTTGCCCCGCCCGAGGTGCAGGCTCGACGCCGCCGCCATATCGGCGAGGGTCATCAGCGCACCACCATGGCAGATTCCCATCATGTTCACGTGCTGGGGGCCCACCACGAAGCCAAGGCTGAGATCCCGTTCATTGACCCGCCGGTACAGGGGTTGCAAGCGATCCCCGAAGCCCAGTCCTTCGGGCATGCGAACATACCCTTCGGGAATAGTCGCGGTGTCAGTGGCTTCGCTGTCGGTCATGCATTGCTCCTTGATAGCGCCCGGCGTCGAAAGCGATCCCGCCTGTGAAACCGTGCTGTTCCTAGAAAATCCCCAGGGCGACGCCCGTCGCAAAGGCCGCGCCCAGCTCCCGCGCATCGGCGAGCGCTGCGTTATCGGGGTCGCCGCGGATTATTCGCGGCTCCACCGCCTCTGTAAAGGGAATGCCCCGGAAGATGCGGCGGGCCTCCTCCACCGCACCCCGGCCATCGTTGCCGGCGCTGACCAGCAACGCGTAGGGCAAGGTGCAGCCCCGTTCGATGAGGGGATAGAACACGCGATCAAGGAGATCCTTGGCGCCTCCGGCCAGGCGGCCACTGTTCTCGGCGCAGACCAGTAACAGCCCCGAAGCGCCGGCGATCTCCGGAGCGCCGACGTCGGCGGCGCGGCGCAACTCGGCCTTCTCGCCCTGTTCCAGCGCACCCTCGAAGGCCGCGCGGGCGAGCGCCGCGCTCGCCCCGGACTGGCTGTGCCAGACGATTAGCAAAATATCTCGCGGGCGCGCCCGCTCAGCGCCCCGGGAACTGTGGATAACGTGGTGTGCAAATAAAATGCAATAGGTTCAGGGAAATACCCGGCAGAGCCGTCGGACTTTTGACCAGAATAAAATAATGCGTTTTTATTATTTAAATACATTAACTTACAAGCACAACCTAGACTCCGAAAAAACTTAACATTGCCTTAACATAGTGTTTTTGGGGCTGACAAGGCTTGTGGATAACTTTTCTTTCCCGCGTCACGATGCGCTATCGTGATGTTGCAGACGCCAGCAGACATGGGGCGCGGGACGACGGACGAAATCCGGGTCCAGGGTCTGCTCCGTTATGTCGTCGCAGGCATAGCGTTCACTCACCTCGGGACTCAGACGGAACTTGCGTCGGTTGTTCGAGAAGTACAGCGTACCCCCGGGTGCCAGGTGCGCCATGGCCAGGTCGATGAGCCCGCCGTGGTCCCGTTGCACATCGAAGCTGCCGGGCACTTTGGTGGAATTCGAGAACGACGGCGGATCGACAAAGATCAGGTCGAAGGTCTCGCGGTTGCTGCGCAGCCAGGCCAGCACGTCGCCGCGCTCTCCCCGGTGCTGATCCGTATCGATACCGTTGGCGCGAAGATTGCGTTCGAGCCAGCGCAGGTAGGTGTTGGACAGATCCACGCTGACGGACTCCTCCGCTCCGCCCAGCGCCGCCTGTACGGTCACGCTGCCGGTATAGCAGAACAGGTTGAGAAAACGCTTTCCGGTCGCCTCCGCCGCGATGCGCCGGCGCAGGGGGCGATGATCCAGAAACAGCCCCGTGTCCAGGTAGTCGTGGAGGTTGACCAGGAGCGTCGCCGGCCCCTCGCTGATGCGCAGCTCCTCGGCGGCACGGCCGCGGCGCTCGTACTGCTGGCGCCCCCGCTGGCGCTCCCGGGCCTTGAGCACGATCTGTGCGCGGTCGATTCCCGTGACCTCGGCCAGTGCGGCCACCGCCTCGTCCAGGCGCCGCGCGGCACTGTCCGCCTCGACGCTGGCCGGGGCGCGGTACTCGGCAACATGGAGCCAGTCGCCGTAGCGATCGACGGCCAGGTTGTACTCCGGCATATCGGCATCGTAGATGCGGTAGGCCTGCTGCTCCGTCTTCTTCAGCCAGGGTTTGAGACGCCGCAGGTTCTTGCGCAGGCGGTTGGCGAACATCTGCGCCCCTTCCGACAACTCCCCCGGAGCCTCGTCTTCGCCGGACGCAGCGACGTCGTCCACCCCGTCATCCGGCGTGCTGTCAGACGAGCTTTCCCAGGGCGAATCCGCCTGTGCCCCCGCGCCCCAGGGATCGGGCTTGATGGGTACGAAGCGGTTGTCTTTCAATTCGATCAGGACGAGCAGCACCGGCAACTGGCCGTTGAGCATCTCGTACTGACGATGGCTGCGCAGCCCCAGGGCCTTGCCCAGTTCCCGGTCTCCGGCAAGCACGGCGGCGCTCCAGCCATCCCCCCAGCTCGCTGTACAGCGCCGGCAGGCGCTTGCGATCCCCCAGGCGTTCGCCGTAGGGCGGGTTGGCAATCACCAGTCCCGTGGGCAGGGGCCGGTGCGTGGGCTTGCGCAGTTCATCCAGGCGCTTGACCGTAACGCGCACGATTTTTGACAGGCCCGCTGCGGCGATATTCTCCTTGGCGCGGTTCAGCACCCGGGGATCCGAATCGTAACCGCGAATCTCCGGCGCCTCTCCCGCCAGGCCCCGCTCCGCCCGTCCCCGGGCATCGGCGCGGATCGCCTGCCACTGGGCATCGTCGTGGTCGCCCCAACCCATGAAGCCGAAACGGTCACGGTGCAGCGCCGGCGCCTGGTCCAGGGCCATGAGCGCCCCCTCGATCAGCAGGGTTCCGGAGCCGCACATGTGATCGATCAGCGCACCCCCCTCGGCGGCGAGGGCCGGCCAGCCCGCGCGGAGCAACAGGGCGGCGGCGAGGTTCTCCTTGAGCGGCGCCTCACCGGCGCCCGTGCGATAGCCGCGACGGTGCAAGCTCTCGCCCACCATGTCGAGCGCGACATCGGCGACACGGCCCCGCAGGCGCACGCTGATGCGGATCGCCGGCTGCTCGAGATCGACCACGGGCACCGTTCCGCCGGCGCTGCGGTAGCGATCGAGAATACCGTCCTTGACGCGCTGGGCTCCGAAACGCGTATTGCGCAGTTCGCGGTTGCTGCCGTGGAAATCCACGGCGAAGCTGCCCGCACCCAGCAGGGACTCCCAGGGCAGCTTCACGATGCCGGCGTGGAGCTGGTCCGCATCGCCCGCGGGCACCTCGCCCAGGGGCATGAGGATGCGACTGGCCAGACGGGACCAGAGACAGGCGCGATACATTCCGGCGCGGGTCGCGACGAAGCTCACGGCCGATGACTGTTCGCGCGTATCGACGGCACCAAGGTCCCGCAGTTCCTGCGCTAGCAGGGGCGCGAGGCTACGGGGACAGGCGGCAAGCCACTCCCGGGGGGTATCACCACTCATGAAGGTATCTCAGGTTCTGGGCGCATTGCGCGGTTTGACTTTGCGCACCGTGGGTTGGGCTGGCGCCTTGCGCGGCGAGGTCTTCTTGCGCGCTGCGGGCTTCTTGCGTGCGCTGGTCTTCTTCGGCGCCGCCTTGCGTGCGGGCTGGGCGCGCCCGATAGCGCCTTCGCGCTCCATCACTTCCACCACCAGGCGCGTACTGCCATCCATGTACTCGATGAAGCGCTGGTACGCCTCGTCGTCGAGGTCGCGGAGAAAATCGTGCTGGCGGTAGAGATTGATAAAGCGCCGCTCGCGCTCGTAGTTGCGCGGCAGGGCCATCACACCCCACTGCTCCAGCGTGGCTTCCAGGCGAGGATTGTAGGAGCGCAGGAAACGGATAAGGAACGGTATGGGATCGTGGCGCGCCAGCAGCGACGCCGCGCGCAGCATGAGCTCCAGGGGCAGGATCGCCTCGCCCCGCTCCACGCCCTCGAGGACGCTGTCGTCGTTGAGATCCAGACGCTCGGCGAGCTCGCGCAGCGACAGGCCCGCGGTTTCGCGCGCATCGCGCAGAAAATGCCCGGCGTCCGCCATGGCTTCGAGGCGCTCCGGTGACGCGGAGTTCGCAAGGAGGTCGCGAATCCACCCATCGCCGTACATGGCACTCATGGTGGCGACATCCATCGCCATATCGATGGTTCCGCCGGCGACCTTGCCCGCGCGCTTGAGCAAGCCATCCAGCAGGGAAACCACGCTGCGCTCGGCCTCGGTGTCGCGGTGCTCCGTATTGCGGTCGTCAGTCATGGCTGCAGCAGTCTCCAGCGCCGGTCTGGCCTTGGGTCACCACGGTACCCTATCGCGCGCCGTCAGGCACACCGGTTTCAAGGCCGTAGATGCGCTCCATGATGCGACGCCACTGCTCGTAGCGCTCATCGACGCTACCCTGCAAACGGATCACGCCGTCGTCCACCTCGAGCACGGTTTCGAGGGACTCACCGGCAAAGCCCGCGACCAGATCGCGCAGGTCCTCTTCCTGAATCTTCACCTTGCGGTAGCTGGCGTAGACCTGCTGCATGGCGGCGTAGGTGCCGCGGCGGGCGTTGCGCTTGCGGTCCTGGGCCTCTTCGCGATAGCTGTCACCGTAGCGCTGCAGCTCGAAGCTGTACTCGCGCCACAGCGCGTAGCTCTCTGCTACGCGGTCGTAGAGGTCGCTGTACTGTTCGTCCACCGTATCGACGAACAGTTCATCCTGGCGACGGATGCGCTGCAGACGCGTGAGCATGGGATCACCCGCGGCGGGGAAGCCCACTACCCGGCGCCGCCCCTCCGCACCGGTGTCGACAAAGCGCGAAAAGGTGTCCGGCGCCATCTGCACACCGAAGTCCATCAGCGCCAGGCGCTGGAGCTCGGCCCTGCGCTCGGGGGGCAGTGCCTGCGCGGCGCGCAGCACGTCGTTGCTCACGGCGTGGTAGAGATCGGCGAAGGGTTCCGCCCCCGGGGCAACGGGGTAGTCCGAGGGCTGCGCCAGATCCCGATAGCTGCGGTCCAGCAGCACCTCGCCATCGGCGGCCCGCAGCCGCAGGTGCAGTTCCAGCTCCGCCCCGTCGGCGTTGCGAATCTCCCCCGTGAGCACCAGCGGCAGACTGATATTGCGGTCGTGGACGACGCGCACCAGGGGAAAAGCGCCACTGGCTTCGAGGGTGCGCGACAACATCACGGGCATCATCAGGGACTCGGCCTTGCGCACCGTGGGGAACACCCGTTCCGCATCCGTGCTCTCGCCAACGCCCGGATCGAACGCCACCACGGCCAGGTCCAGCACCGGCTCCAGGGGCGCGGCGAGCTGCAGGGTGACGTTGCCCACCGGTGGCGTTTCGGGGCTCTTCTCGGCACCGGGCACGACGGATGCGAGGGGATTGGAGGGCCCGCTCTGGCAGGCACCGAGGCCGAGAAGCAGAAGCACCAGGGGGACCAGGCGCCGATACCCAGCAAGCGTCATTGGGGAGCCTCCGTGGTGCACACCCGGCCCCGGGTGAGGGTCTCGGTACAGTGGTAGCCATTGTTGCCCGGCTCATAGCGGCGGTAGATGCGCCGCAGGGAGAACGGTACGGAAAGGCCCGAGGAATACAGGCTGGTGACGATCGCCAGGGTTTGGCCGGACTCCGCCACGGAGAGGCGGTGGACGATGTCCAGTCCGTCGGGCAGGCGCAGCTGGAACACCAGCTGGCGACCGTCCCAGAAGCAGCGTTCCCGGCCCACACCGTAGTCCGTTTCGACCGGCGCGTCGGGGCCGTAGTCACAGGCCAGGGAGAAGTTGCCCTCGCGTTGCACGCGAACCGCCACGCGACTCTGTTCGACTTCGAGGAGCTGGGACTGGGTCACGAGCTCCGCCATCTGCGCCAGGCCCACCAGGGTTTCCTGGGTAGAGGTCGGCGAGCCCAGCACCATTCCGCCCCCGGCGCGCTCCGTACCCGGGCGCGCAGCCTGGGACCGCTGGTTGCGAATCATGCTGTTGAAGCGCTCCTGGAGATTGTCACTGCGACCGTAGTCCAGCTCCCAGTGTCCGCTCATGTCCACGGGATCCGCCGCGACCTCCCGGGTCACACGCTCCGGCGCAGCGCAGCCGCTGGCGAGCGCAAGGCTGGCCAGCAGGACGGCGAAACCCCCGCGGTAACAGCACGACAGGGGCGAGAGAAAGCGAAACATACGCGAAATCCGGGGAAAGGCTGCGATGCTGACACAGCCATGAACTGCGCTCAAGGGGCGCTGTAACAACGCTGCGGTGCTGGGTATACTCGCGCGCCTGTTTTCCGCCCCCGACATGAGGTGAACCATCGTGACTTCCAGCTTTTTCCCACCCCAGCGCACCCTCCTGGGCCCCGGCCCCTCCGATGTCGCACCTCGGGTTCTCGCGGCGGTGGGCCGCCCCACGATCGGCCACCTAGACCCCCTGTTCATCAACCTGATGGATGAGATCAAAAGCCTGCTCCAGTATGCCTTCGGGACCGAGAACGAGCTGACACTGCCGATCTCCGCCCCCGGCTCCGCCGGCATGGAATCCTGCTTCGTGAACCTGCTGTCGCCGGGAGATACAGTGATCGTCTGCCAGAACGGCGTCTTCGGCGGACGCATGAAAGAGAACGTGGAGCGCTGTGGCGCCACCGCGGTCATGGTCGAAGATACCTGGGGCGAACCCGTGAGCGTCGCCAAGGTCGCCCAGGCGCTGGCGGCCAATCCCCAGGCCTGTACGCTGGCCTTCGTGCACGCCGAGACCTCCACCGGCGTGCGCAGCGACGCCCAGGCCCTATGTGCCCTCGCCCGGGAGCACGACGCCCTGGTGATCATGGATACGGTCACCTCCCTGGCAGGCATC
>CAXBBA010000043.1:0-9084 GCA_963973805.1 uncultured Halieaceae bacterium
GACCACCTCGCCTTCCATTTCAATCTGATCTTCTTTGGCCATGCGCTCTCAGGGGGCGAAAAAATGAGCGCGCATTCTGCCCCAAAAGCCCTGCGTTAGCTACTGCTATTGTTGGGGCATATTTCCTGTCGCCGGTGTCAGAAGGATTCGACCATGCCGTCCATGGACCGTTGCCACTGATTGTTCACCAACAGCTCCAGGGGTTGGTAGTCCGACTTGTAGGCCATCTTGCGACAGTTGCGGATCCAGTAGCCGAGATAGACGTAGGGCAGACCTTCGCGGCGACAGCGTTCAATCTGCCAGAGGATCGCATAGCGGCCCAGGCTGCGCTTTTCGTGGTCCGGATCATAAAAGGTATAGATCGCCGACAGTCCGTCGATCATCACATCGACCACTGCCACCGCGAGCAATACGCCTGTCTGGCGATACTCCACGTAGTCCGTGCAGCCCCAGGGGTTGTTGAGGAAGGATTCGTACTGGTCCCGGTCCGGCGGAAACATGTCGCCGTCCGCGTGGCGCATGCGGATGTAGCGATCATAGAGCGCGTAGCACTCATCGTCGGCAACGCTTGAGCGTACCTTTACCTCCAGATCCCCATTCTGCTTGAGGCAGCGACGCTGGGTGCGCCCCGGACGGAACTCCGCCACCGGCACCCGCGCGGGGATGCAGGCGTTGCAGTGGTTACAGTGGGGGCGGTAGATGTGATTGCCGCTGCGCCGAAAACCCAGGAGTGACAGATTGCTGTACAGCGTCTGGTCAACGCTTTGCCGGGGGTCGATAAAGAGCGTCGTCGCCTCTTCACCGGTGAGGTAGCTGCAGCGGTGAGGGTAGGTGGTGTAGACCTTGAGGTCGCGCAGGGAAGAGGTCACAAGAGTGCTCCGCATCGCTCCGGCAGGCGCCAGATGTCATCCCGAACTACCATGTCCACAGTTTGCTGAAGTCGTTCCTCAAAGTCCAATCGGGAGATGTTGCGGGCCCCCAGGCTGTTCATATGCTCGCTTTCGACCTGGCAGTCAATCACGGCATTGGGGGCGCGCTGCAGCATATGGCAGAGCGCCACCAGGGCGATCTTGGACGCGTCGGGTGCACGGGTGAACATGCTCTCGCCAAAAAACGCCCCTCCCAGGCTGATGCCATAGAGCCCACCGACCAGGTGCTCATCGCTCCAGACCTCCACGGACCGGGCTATGCCTTCACGATGCAGCTTCCGGTATGCCTGATTCATCGCGCTGCCGATCCAGGTGCCATCCTGATGGGCCCGGGGAGCCGCGCAGGCGTCGATCACCGCGTCGAAGGCCCGGTCGACGCTCAGACTAAAGCGGCCCCGGCGCAGGGTCCGGAGCAGGGATCGGGAGACGCGGAGCTCCCCGGGGAACAGCACCGAGCGGGGGTCCGGGGACCACCAGAGCACCGGCTGGGGCGCCTCGTACCAGGGGAAGATACCGCGCCGGTAGGCGGCGATCAGCGTCGCGCTGTCCAGGGTCCCGCCGGCGGCGAGGAGCCCATTGGGATCCTCCAGGGCCTGCTCCGTCGGCGGGAACTCCGCTCCCGGCTCGAGGTAGCTCAGCAGCGACACGGGGTGCCGTCAGGCGGCGTTTTCCGCCAGTTCATCGAGGAACTTTTCCGCGTCCAGAGCGGCCATGCAGCCGAAGCCCGCGGAGGTTACGGCCTGGCGGTAGACGTGGTCCGCCACGTCCCCGGCGGCGAACACGCCGGGCACACTGGTTGCCGTCGCTCTTCCCTCGAGTCCGCTATTGATGTGAATGTAACCGCCTGCCATGGTCAGCTGGCCCTCGAAGATATCGGTGTTGGGCTTGTGACCGATGGCGATAAATACGCCTTCCAGCGCCACATCCTCCTGCTCGCCTCCGGAAACCGCGGCGATTCGCATGCCGGTGACTCCCGTGTCGTCGCCGAGCACCTCCTCGAGCACATGATTCCAGCGGATCTCGATTTTACCTTCGGCTTCCCGGGCGAACAGGCGGTCCTGCAGGATCTTCTCGGCACGCAGGCTGTCCCGGCGGTGTACCAGCACTACCTTTTCGGCGAGGTTGGCCAGGTACAGGGCCTCTTCCACGGCGGTATTGCCGCCGCCGATCACCGCGACACGCTTGTTGCGGTAAAAGAAGCCGTCGCAGGTGGCGCAGGCAGAGACACCCTTGCCGAGGAATTTTTCTTCGCTGGGCAGGCCGAGGTACTGCGCCGATGCGCCGGTGGCGATGATGAGGGCATCACAGCTGTATTCCTGGCTGCCGCGCAGCCGCAGGGGGCGGGAGGACAGGTCCACGGAATCGATGTGATCGATCACCACCTGCGTTCCGAAGCGCTCCACATGCTCCAGCATGTTCTGCATGAGCTGGGGACCCTGGAGGTCTGCGGCGCCGCCCGGCCAGTTTTCCACCTCGGTGGTCGTGGTCAGCTGGCCACCCTGCTGCATGCCCGTGATAACGACGGGGTTCAGGTTGGCGCGAGCCGCGTAAACCGCTGCCGTGTAGCCCGCAGGCCCCGATCCCAGAATGATAAGGGGGTGGTGATGAACGTCTGCCATGCTCTCAGGTCTCAACTTTGGATTAAGGTATGGGGTAGTGGTGAAGGCCGCGGACGCCTTCGACTTCAGCCGCAGGCATGGTAATTCATGGTTCGTCGTGCCGCAAAGATCAAAATATTCTCAGCTAGTATCTTTAAGCTATTGAATATTCGAAGAAACATCGCGAAACTAGTACTTGCGATAAAGAGAATTTTTCATGCCCCGACAGCAATCCGATCAAACCGACGCTGGTGCGCACCGTCTTCGCGAAGGGCTCCTCATCGCGGTCGCGGCGGCCTGTGCCTACCTGTTAGTGAGCCTCGCCAGCTATTCCCACTTTGATCCGGGCTGGTCCGCGACGGGAGACGGTACCGCGGTGCGTAACCTCGGCGGCCCCACGGGCGCCTGGATGGCCGATATCTTCTTTTCCCTTGTCGGTTACCTGGCGTACCTGTTTCCCCTGATGCTTGCCTATCGGGCAGCACTGCTGTTTGCGGAGCGCGACAAGCCCCGTGCTTTTTCGAGCACGGCCCTGTCGGTGCGGGCCCTGGGGCTGGTGCTGGTCATGGCCGCGGGCACGGCGATCGTGGCCTTGAACCTGGGGGGCAAGGGGGATCTGCCCCAGGGCGCCGGCGGCATTGTGGGGCAGGCGATTGGGGGAGCCATGGCCGGAGCCTTCAGTGACTTCGGTGCCCGGCTGATTCTGGTGGCGGTGTTTCTCTTCGGCATGACGATCTTTACGGATTTGAGCTGGCTCCGTCTCATGGACCGCCTGGGAGGCCTTGCCATCGACGGCTGGCAGCGGGGACGGAGAGCTGCGGTGGCCTTCCTGGACCGACAACGGGACCGCCGGGCCCGGGAAAAGCAGATCGAGGCCCGACGGCAGGTTATCGACCAGCACGTGGAAAAGGAGAAGCAGCGCAAGCCGCAGAAGATCAAGCCCCTCAAACCGCCGCCCGCGAAGTCCGACCGCGCGGAGCGCGAGAAGCAGGTGCCCCTCTTTGATGCGCCGGTGACCGGAGTTCTACCACCCCTGGAGCTGCTGGACCCCGATTCCCGGGACCCCGAGCAGGGGTACTCCAAGGAGGCGCTGGAGAAGCTGTCCAAATTGCTGGAGCTGAAATTGCTGGACTTCGGTGTGACCGCCGAAGTGACCGCCGTCTATCCCGGCCCCGTGATCACGCGCTTCGAGATCCAGCCCGCGGCGGGGGTGAAGGTGTCCCGGATATCCAATCTCGCCAAGGACCTGGCCCGATCCCTCGCCGTTATTTCCGTGCGCGTGGTGGAGGTGATCCCTGGCAAGAGCGTGGTCGGCATCGAAATTCCCAACGAGCATCGCGAGATCGTCAACTTCCGCGAGGTGCTGTCCTCCAAGGCCTTTGACCAGTCTCGCTCGAGCCTGACCCTGGCCCTGGGTCACGACATCTCCGGCCAGCCAGTGGTGGCCGATCTGGCCCGCATGCCCCACCTGCTCGTTGCCGGTACCACGGGCTCGGGCAAGTCCGTGGGCGTCAACGCCATGCTTCTGAGTCTGCTGTACAAGGCGACGCCGGCGCAGGTGCGTCTGATTCTGGTGGATCCGAAGATGCTGGAACTGTCGGTGTACGACGGTATTCCCCATCTGCTCACTCCGGTGATCACGGATATGAAGGACGCGGCGAACGGGCTACGTTGGTGCGTGGCGGAGATGGAGCGCCGCTACAAGTTGATGGCCGCCATGGGGGTGCGGAATCTCGCGGGTTTCAATCGCAAGATCGTCGACGCGAACAAGGCGGGGGAGTCGATCGCGGACCCCCTCTGGGTGCCGGACCAACTGTCCATGACCCCCGTCGAGGAGCAGGAGGCACCGATGCTGGAAGAGCTCCCTGCCATCGTGGTGGTGATCGACGAGTTCGCCGATATGATGATGATCGTCGGCAAGAAGGTCGAAGAGCTCATCGCGCGCATCGCCCAGAAGGCCCGGGCAGCGGGTATTCACCTGATCCTGGCGACGCAGCGCCCCTCCGTGGACGTGATCACGGGTCTGATCAAGGCGAATATCCCCACACGCATCGCATTCCAGGTCAGCTCCAAAGTGGACTCGCGCACGATCCTGGACCAGGGCGGGGCAGAGCAGCTCCTGGGCCACGGCGACATGCTGTACCTGCCGCCGGGGCACGGTATTCCCAACCGCGTCCACGGCGCGTTCTGCTCCGATGAAGAGGTCCACCGCGTCGTCGCCGACTGGAAGCGCCGGGGCGAGCCGAGGTACATCGAGGGCCTGCTGGATGAAGGCAGCGCGACTCCCGTTACCGCCGGTGAGCTGCAGTCCGGCTCCGACGACGGCGAAGAGAGCGATGCGCTCTACGACGAGGCGGTGCACTACGTCACCCAGAGCCGCCGGGCCTCCATTTCCAGTGTGCAGCGGAAGCTGCGCATCGGTTACAACCGGGCCGCGCGCCTCATCGAAGCCATGGAAGCGGCGGGGGTCGTTACGGAAATGGGTACCAACGGTCAGCGGGAAGTGCTGGCGCCACCGCCGGTGGAGGACTGATATGCACTACCAGCGAGCCTTGCATCTGGCTGCGGCCCTGATCCTTATCGTTGCCTGGGGCGGCGCCGGGGCCGCTGCGGCACCGGGGGACGGGGCAGAGACTGCGCCCGCCTCGACTCCGGTGCCCGAGTCCCGGAACAGCTCCCTCTGGGATCACCTTGAAGCGCAACAGCAGGCGACGGGGGACTTCGAGCAGTTGCTCTACAGTGAAGGGGGCGAACTGCTGGTACAATCCTGCGGTGAGTATCGCCTGCTGCGGCCGGGATTTTTCCGCTGGGATATTGAATCCCCGGATAGCCAGCTGATTGTCGTCTCGGGAGACGAGCTCTGGCACTACGATCGGGATCTGGCCTCCGCCACCCGGCGCAATGCCCGCTCTCCCGGTAGTTTTTCGGCATTGGAACTCCTCGCGGGGGACGGGGCGGACCTGCGCCAGCGCTTCGCGGTGACGGAGCTCGGCGATGATCGCTATCGTCTGGTGCCCGTGTACGCCGGGGCCGGGTTCTCTTCTGTTGAGCTCCAGTGGCGCGAGAGAGCCCTGGTAGCCATGGTGATTCGCGACCGCGGTGGCCAGGAAATCCAGTTGAGTCTGACACCGGACCCGAACGCGGCGCCGCTCACCGCTGACGATTTCTCCTTTTCCGTACCCGAAGGTGTCGAAGTGTTTGATGCCTTCGAATCCTGAGCTGCACGGCGCCGCTTCACCATGACGGACGATCTCTTCGCCGGCACGGTTCGGGCCCAGGAACCGCTGGCGGCTTCCCTGCGTCCGCGCCTCGCCGGAGAATTCGTCGGACAGGACCATCTGATAGGCGGTGACAAGCCCCTGGGCCGCTGCCTTCGCGGCGAGCCCCTCCACTCCATGATTCTCTGGGGGCCGCCGGGGGTGGGCAAAACCACCCTGGCACGCCTTCTCTGCGAGGCCTCCCAGGCCCCCATGCTGTCCCTCTCGGCGGTGATGGACGGTGTCAAGGCGATTCGCGAAGCGGTGGCGGTCGGTGAACGGGAGCGGGCGGCGGGGCACCAGTGCGTGCTGTTTGTGGACGAGGTGCATCGTTTCAACAAGGCGCAGCAGGACGCGTTCCTGCCCTTTGTCGAGAACGGCACCCTCACATTGATCGGTGCGACCACCGAGAATCCCGCATTTGAGCTGAATTCCGCGCTGCTCTCCCGCGCCCGGGTCTATCGCCTGCGGCCCCTGGACGATGCGGCGCTGACCCAGGTGCTGCTACGCGGTGAACAAAGTACGGGGCTGACGCTGACGCCAGAGCAGCGCCAGGCGCTGGCCGCTGCGGCGGACGGCGATGGTCGCCGGGCGCTCAACCTGCTGGAGCTGGCGGCCAGCCTGCGCGGCGATGGGCCCGCGCTAGATGACGAACTCTTCGAGGAAGTGCTGCTGGGGTCTCCGCGGCGCTTCGACAAGGGGGGCGATGATTTCTACGATCAAATATCTGCCCTGCACAAAGCGGTGCGGGGCAGCTCTCCCGATGGTGCGCTGTACTGGTATGCACGCATGCTCGACGGTGGCTGTGATCCTCTCTATCTGGCGCGGCGGGTGATCCGCATGGCCAGCGAGGATGTGGGGAACGCCGATCCCCGGGCCCTGAGTCTGGCCCTCGATGCCTGGCAGACTCTGGAGCGCCTGGGGAGCCCGGAAGGGGAGCTGGCCCTTGCCCAGGCCATCACCTATATCGCGGCGGTGCCGAAGAGCAACGCCGTTTATGTGGCCTTCAAGGCGGCGCAGCGTGCCGTCGCCGAGGATGGCTCCCGGGAGGTGCCCCTGCATCTGCGCAATGCCCCGACCAGGCTGGCGCGGAGCGAGGGACACGGCGCGGAGTACCGCTACGCCCACGACGAACCCGGCGCATTCGCGGCGGGGGAGAGCTATCTGCCCGAGGAATTGCAGGACCTGCAGCTGTACCACCCCACGGACCGGGGCCTCGAGGCACGGATTCGCCAGCGCATCGAGGAGCTGCGCGCCCTCGATGCCGCGGCGGCGCAGAAACGCTACCGCGACTGATCCCGGCGCCGCGGCGAGCAGAAAGCGCTTTGCGCCGCTGTCGCCACGCCCGTAAAATGCGCGGTTTTCACCGAGTACCTCCTATGCAACAGTTGCTGTTTATCGCGCTCGGTGGCGCCCTGGGTGCGCTGGCACGCTATGGTCTGGGGTCGCGGGTGCACAGCCTGTGGGGCGCGGCCTGGCCTCTGGGTACGCTGCTCATCAATGGGCTGGGTTCCCTGGCCATTGGCGTGATCTTCGCGCTGCTCGAGCGCAGCGTCATTCACCCGGACTGGCGCAGTGTGGTCATGGTGGGATTTCTCGGTGCGTTCACCACCTTCTCCACGTTTTCCCTGGAGACTGTGCAACTGTTTGAGCGGGGCCATGGGGGCCTTGCCCTGGCCTATGGGCTGGGCAGCACCGTACTTTGTGTGGCCGCAGCCGCGATTGGCGTGGGGCTGACCCGCGCCGCGCTCGGCTGATATTTGGAAAGGATGACTGGTACCGATGCTCGATATTCGTGAAGTAAGAAAGAACCCCGAAGCCGTGGCCCGAGCGTTGGCCGTGCGGGGCGTCAACTTCGACGTGGCGGCCTTTGAGGCCCTGGACGCGCGGCGCAAGTCCGCGGATGTCACCGCCCAGTCCCTGCAGGCGGAGCGCAAGAGCGCGAGCAAGAAGATTGGACAGCTCGTTGGCCAGGGTATGAGCGTGGACGACGCCAAAGCCCAGGTCGAGGTGACCCTGCAGGAGATCGCGGCACGCCTGGAGAGCGCGGAACAGGAAGCGCGGGCGGTGCAGGGCGAGATCGAGACCCTCATGCTCGCAGTGCCGAATATTCCCGATCCCGCCGTGCCCCCGGGCGCCGACGAGGAAGATAACCAGATTCTTGCGCACTGGGGCGAAGTGCCCGAGTTCAGTTTTGCGGCCCGGGACCACGTGGACCTGGGCCTCGGCCTCCAGGGGCTGGACAGCGAACTGGCGGGCAAGATCACCGGGTCGCGCTTCACGGTGCTCTGCGGTGCCGTGGCACGCCTGCATCGCGCCCTCATCCAGTTCATGCTGGACCTGCACACGCAGGAGCGGGGCTGTCGCGAGGTCAACGTGCCCTACATCGTCAACGCCGATTCCCTGCGGGGTACCGGCCAGCTGCCGAAGTTCGCGGAGGACCTGTTTCGCCTTGAGGGTGACCAGGACTACTACCTGATTCCCACCGCCGAGGTGCCGGTGACCAATATCGCCCGGGAGCGCATCTACGAAGATAGCGAACTGGGTCCCGACGGCCTTCGCTACGCCTGCCATAGCCCCTGTTTCCGCAGCGAGGCGGGCTCCTATGGTCGCGACACCCGCGGCATGATTCGCCAGCACCAGTTCGAGAAGGTGGAGCTGGTGTTCCTGGTGCGCCCCACGCAGTCCGATGAGGCCCTGGAGGCGTTGACGGGGCAGGCGGAGGAAGTCCTGCGTCGCCTCCAGCTTCCCTATCGCAAGGTGCTGCTCTGCGGCGGTGATCTCGGCTTCGGGGCGAGAAAAACCTACGATCTGGAGGTGTGGCTGCCGGGGCAGGGCAAGTACCGCGAGATCTCGTCCTGCAGCAACTACGGTGACTACCAGGCGCGACGCATGCAGGCGCGCTGGCGGAACCCCGCGACGGGCAAGCCCGAGTTGCTGCACACGCTCAACGGTTCCGCCCTGGCGGTCGGGCGCACGCTGGTCGCGGTGCTGGAGAATTACCAGCGCGAAGACGGCAGCGTCGCCGTGCCCGAAGCCCTGCAGGGCTATATGGGCGGCCAGACGGAAATCCGCGTCGCCTGAGCCATGGAGCTGCTGCCCATCAGTTTGCGCCTGCGCGACGAGCCGGTGGTGTTGGTGGGAGCGGGAGTCGTCGCTGGCCGCAAGGCCCGCATGCTCCTCGCGGCGGGCGCGGCGCTCACGGTCATCGCCCCCGAGCGCGACGAGTGCTTCCCCATGGACCAGGGCGGCCAGCTTCGCTGGCTGCAGCGCCCCTACGAACCCGGAGATCTCTCGGAC
>CAXBBA010000044.1:0-9056 GCA_963973805.1 uncultured Halieaceae bacterium
TAGGCAAGTTCTGTCTGGTCAAACCCAAGGCCGCCGATCTGCAGCAACTGCTGTCACGCCTGCGTGAGACGGACTAGGTCTAGCGGGGGGCGGCCATGAGCGGACGCGTACACAATAACTTCCAGTTTATCGAGGTCGATCGCGAGGACCCCGATAAGAAGCAGATCAATGCCCGTCGTACGGAATACGTCGAGATTTACGATCCGTATACCGAGGAGCAGGTCCAGGAGCAGAGCGAGCGCTGCCTCGAGTGCGGCAATCCCTACTGCGAGTGGAAGTGCCCCGTGCACAACTTCATTCCCAACTGGTTGAAGCTGGTCTCCGAGGGCAACCTGTTCGAAGCGGCGGAGCTGAGTCACCAGACGAACACGCTGCCGGAAGTCTGTGGCCGTGTGTGTCCCCAGGACCGGCTCTGTGAAGGCGCCTGCACCCTGAATGACGGCTTTGGTGCCGTCACGATCGGCTCGGCAGAGAAATACATCACGGATACGGCCCTGGCCATGGGCTGGCGACCGGACCTGTCGGACGTGCAGCCCACGGGCAAGCGCGTCGCGATCGTGGGTGCGGGTCCCGCGGGCCTCGGCTGCGCAGACATCCTGGTGCGCGCCGGCGTGCAGCCGGTGATCTTCGATCGCTATCCCGAGATCGGCGGCCTGCTCACCTTCGGCATTCCCGAGTTCAAGCTCGAGAAGCAGGTGATGGCGCGGCGCCGCGAGATCTTCACCGACATGGGCATGGAATTCCGTCTGAACACCGAGATCGGCAGGGACATCAGTTTCCAGTCCCTGCTCGACGAATACGATGCGGTGTTCCTGGGCATGGGCACCTATACCGCCATGAAGGGGAATTTCCCCGGCGAGGACCTGCCGGGTGTGTACCGGGCCCTCGACTATCTCATCGGCAACGTGAACAACAACCTGGGCTTTGAGCAGGCGCCGGAAGCCTACGTGAACCTCAAGGGCAAACGCGTGGTCGTGCTCGGTGGTGGTGACACGGCCATGGACTGCGTCCGCACCGCTGTGCGCCAGCAGGCCGAACACGTGATCTGTGCCTATCGCCGCGATGAGACGAACATGCCTGGCTCCCGGCGCGAGGTGAAAAATGCCCGCGAAGAGGGGGTGGAATTTCTCTTCAACCGCCAGCCCATCGAGGTGGTGGAATACTTCGGCGACGCCTGCGGCATCAAGCTGGTGGAGACGCGCCTTGGCGAGCCCGGTGATGACGGTCGCCGCCGGCCCGAGGCGATTCCCGGCAGCGAAGAAGTGCTCGAGGCGGACGCGGTGATCATGGCCTTTGGTTTTCAGCCCAGCCCCGCGCCCTGGTTCGAGGACAGTGACGTCCAGGTCAACGACTGGGGCGGCGTCATTGCCGAGGAACACCAGGCCTTCAAGTTCCAGACAACGAATCCCAAGGTCTTTGCCGGCGGCGACATGGTGCGCGGCTCGGACCTGGTGGTGACGGCGATCTGGGAAGGTCGTCAGGCTGCCGAAGGCATTCTGGACTTCCTCGAAGTTTGAACCAATGCGGACACCGCCGGTGTTTTCACCGGCGCCATCCCGCTACGATTCCACGACGATAACTGCAAGGACCGGACCCCTCGTCCGGAGTGGCTCCCATGACTGAACTCAAGAATGACCGCTTTCTGCGCGCCCTCATGCGCCAGCCCGTGGACCGCACGCCGGTCTGGATGATGCGCCAGGCGGGTCGCTACCTGCCCGAGTACCGGGCGACGCGGGAGCAGGCCGGCTCATTCATGGATCTTTGCAAGAACAAGGAGCTGGCCTGCGAAGTCACGCTCCAGCCCCTGCGCCGCTATCCCATGGACGCGGCCATCCTGTTCTCGGACATCCTGACGATTCCCGACGCCCTGGGCCTTGGCCTGTATTTCGAAACGGGAGAGGGGCCCAGATTCCGCAAGACCGTGCGCGGCCCCGAAGACCTGGCGGGCCTGAACGAGATACGTGCCGCCGATGACCTGTCCTACGTGATGGATGCGGTGCGCACCATCCGCCGCGAACTCAACGGTAGCGTGCCCCTGATCGGCTTCTCCGGCTCCCCCTGGACCCTGGCGACCTACATGGTCGAGGGCGGATCGTCCAAGGACTTTGCCCGGGTCAAGGGTCTGGCCTATGACAAGCCCGAGTTCATGCACGAGCTGCTGGCGTTGCTGGCGGATGCGGTGGCGGACTACCTGACGGCGCAGGTGGAGGCCGGTGCCCAGGCCCTGCAGATTTTCGATACCTGGGGAGGCAGCCTCAGCGCCGCGGCGTACAAGGAGTTCTCCCTCAAGTACATGCAGCGCATCGTCGCCCGCCTGCCCCGGGAAGCCGATGGCCGTCCCGTGCCCGTGATCGTGTTCACCAAGGGTGGCGGCCAGTGGCTGCCCACCATCGCCGATTGCGGCGCCCAGGCCGTGGGCATCGACTGGACCACGGATATTGCGACGGCGCGCAAGACCGTCGGCGATCGCGTGGCGATTCAGGGCAATATGGATCCGATGATGCTCTTTGCCTCTCCCGCGCGCATCCGCGAGGAAGTCGCCGCAATCCTGGCGGGCTTCGGCCACGGCAGTGGCCACGTGTTCAACCTGGGTCACGGCATCACCCCCGGCGTTAACCCCGACCACGTCACGGCTTTCGTCGACGCGGTCGTCGAGCTCTCCCCCCAGTACCACGTCGCCTGATTCGTCGCCTCCCGCGCAGGGCTCAAAGGCCCTGCGAGGCTCCCGGTGTACGGCTTCGGTCCGCCGATTACGCGCAACGCCCGCTTAAATCGACGGGCCGAAGCCGTACACCAGGAGCTTCCAGGGGAGTGGTACCACTCAACACGGGCGTTCAGTGAAAGCTGGCAGAGGCCTGCCCAGCAACCGATATCGCGTCAGTCGTCGCAGCAGGGCCAGCAGTGGTCCATGTCGAGGGCGGGCTGATCCGTGGCGGGCCTGCCCACCACCTTGGAGGGAACCCCGGCGACCGTGGTGTGGGGGGCGACGTGCTCGAGGACGACGCTGCCGGCACCGACCTTGGCGCCTTCACCCACGCAGATATTGCCCAGGATCTTGGCACCGGCACTGATCAGCACGCCGTCGCCGATCTTCGGGTGACGGTCGCCGTCTTCCTTGCCCGTGCCGCCGAGGGTGACGGACTGGAGGATCGAGACATTGTTGCCCACGACGGCGGTCTCGCCGATCACCATGCCGGTGGCGTGGTCCAGCATGATGCCCCGGCCCAGGCGGGCGGCGGGGTGGATGTCGACGCCGAACTTGGTGCTCACGCGGTTCTGGAAGAACAGCGCCAGGGACTGGCGGTCGTGTGTCCACAGCCAGTGGGCGACGCGGTACGCCTGGAGGGCGTGGAAGCCCTTGTAGTACAGGAACGGAATATAGAGCTCATGGGTGGCGGAATCGCGATCCAGCACCGCCAGCAGGTCGGCGCGCACGGCTTCGAGAATATCCGGGTCCGCCTCGAAGGCCTCGAGCATGACCTCGCGCAGCAGCAGGGACGACGCTGCGGGGCTGTCCAGCTGGTTCGCCAGGTGGAAGCTCAGGGAGCGCTCCATGCGGTTGTGATTGAGGATCGTCGCGTGCAGATAACTGGCGAGCACCGGTTCTTCTGCTGCGTGGCCCCTCGTCTCTTCGCAGATACGTTGCCAGATGGGATCGTCGATACCGGGCATCATGGTTGAGCTCCTCTGTCCTTCCCTGTGTGCTCCCCCTAAGGGTAGCTGATGGGCATGCGCACGGACACCGCGAGCTTCCCTCGTGTCTCTCAGTTTGTGAGGGCAAAGTCCGTTTTTTCAAGGTGCCCCGGGCCGCCGGCGTCGGGGAGTTTTGCCTGCAGGCACCACAGGTCCTGACCGCTCTCGCGATATTTGTGCTCAAAGCGCGTTATCGGGGGAGCATCGGCGGCGATGCACTGCACCCGGGCGGGAATGCCGAGCTGGAGCAGCGCCACGCCGAACTCCTCGACATAGAGCTGCCAATTGCTGCGCACTTCCACCTGCCCTCCCAGCGACGGCAGCAGGGGGAACGCGGGGTGTCCGTGGATGCGGCGGCTCACGTGGCCGGGCTTGGGCCAGGGGTTGGGGTACAGCAGATAGTGGTGGCTGAGCCGGCGGCCCTGCTCCGCGAGGTGGCGCCAGACGGCCTCGCAGTGCGCCTGGAGCAGCCGCGCATTGTCGGGAAGCTCCGGGTGCCGGGCCAGGCGATGGGCGGACTGGTCCACGCCGATCACCAGGGCGTCGGGGTGGCGCTGCGCGAGCAGCGCCGTGCTCATGCCCGTGCCGCAGAAGGAGTCCAGCACCAGCGGGCCCCGGTGCTCCTGAAGCAGTCGCGTCAGGGACGCGAGGGCGGGCTCATCCACCGCCTGGGGCGGCTTGCGCCAGGGCTGGCGGCGGTGGCGCTCCACGAGCCGGGCCAGGCGCGGGTGAACGCCGGTCTGGCTGCTGGTGACGACGCGGGAGCGCTGCTCCATGATAATCCTCAAGTTCCGTGTGGTTCTGTCCCCCCACGCTGCGCGCGGCGGTGCGGGGATGATACGGTGGCAATTTCGCTGGCAGCAAATTCTGACGATGCGTGACGATCTGCGACCCTACTGGGTGAAACGAGCCTACCTGCGTTACCGGCGCTGGTACGTGGATTATTTTCTGCGCCCCGAGTGCGCCTCGCTGGGTGCCTACGCGACCTTCATGAAGCCGCAATACACCATTATCTCCGGCCCCAACATCCATATCGGCGACTGCTTCACCGCCGTGGCGGAACCCATGCACCGCGTCGAGATCGGCGTCTGGGGTCGCGAAGCGGGGGCCGGCACGGTGCGCATTGGTCGCGGCGTGCTCATGAGCCCCGGTTCGCGCATCAGTGCCTCGGATGAGATCACCATTGGCGACGGCGTGATGATGGCCAATGGCACCTACATCACGGACTCGGACTGGCACACGGTCTATGACCGCACGCAGCGCGCCGAAGCGGTGACACCGGTGCACATCGGCCGCAACGTCTGGCTGGGCGACCACTCGACGGTGCTCAAGGGCGTGACCATCGGCGAGAACAGCGTCGTCGCGGCGCGCGCCGTGGTCACCCGGGACGTGCCGGCGAACGTGATTGTGGCGGGGGATCCGGCGAAGGTCGTGAAGGAGCTGGACCCCGATCGCGAGATGATCACGCGCCTGGACTACTTCGCGGACCCCGCCGGCCAGGAGCGCTTCTTTGATGAAGTGGACCGCATGGTGCTGGGCGGGAACAGCTTCTGGCGCTGGCTCTGGTCCGTGGTGTATCCGCGCTCCATGAACAACCAGAGAAAATAGAGCATGTGAATGCCCGCCAGGCGGGCTTTCACCTGGCCGAAGGGGATCGGCGGCAGCGCGCAGCGCCTACTGGTTCCAGGATGGCCGGACCAGGGGGCTTCCTGCAGCAGCGCAAACTGCTCGCGCAGCTCGAGCACATGCTCGGCCCAGTAGCGCTCCGTATTGAACCAGGGGAAGGCCGCGGGGAATGCCGGGTCGTCCCAGCGCCGAGCGATCCAGGCGGCGTAGTGCATCATGCGCAGCGTACGCAGGGGCTCGATGAGCACGAGCTCGGAGTCGTCGAACTCGAAGAACATTTCGTAGCCTTCGAGCAGCGCCTCGAGCTGGTTCGTCTGATCCTCGCGGTCGCCGCTTAGCAGCATCCACAGGTCCTGAACCGCCGGCCCCGTGCGGCAGTCATCGAAGTCCACGAACACCGCTGTGTCGTCGCGCCAGAGAATATTCCCCGGGTGGCAGTCGGCGTGGATGCGGATGGGCGTGTAGGAACAGGACGCAAAACGCGCCTCGATGAGCGCCAGGAGATCCCGCGTCAGCGTGGCGTAGGCCTCGCGCAGGGAGTCGGGGATGCTGTCGGCGCCGAGCAGGAACTCCCGGCTGTCGATGCCGTAGCTCTGAATGTCGAGGGCGGGACGGTGCTCGAAGGGCGTCACCGCACCGATGGCGTGGAGCCGGCCCAGGGCGCGGCCGAGCAACTCCGTGGTGTCGAGGTTGTCCAGCTCCGGTGCGTGGCCGCCGAAGCGCGGAAAGAGCGTGAACACGAATTCGCCGTCGCGATGGACGCTGTTGCCGTCCTCCAGCGCCAGGGGGGCGACGACGGGCCACTCCGCGGCGGTGAGTTCGGCGCAGAACTGGTGTTCCTCAAGGATCTGCTCGTAGCTCCAGCGGTCAGGTCGGTAGAACTTGGCGATCAGGGGGGGCTCATCGTCGATGCCCACCTGGAAGACCCGGTTCTCGTAGGAGTTCAGGGTCGTGAGGCGCCCGTCGCAGGCATAGCCGATGCCCACGATGGCGTCGAGGATTCGTTCCGGCGTGAGGGTACTGTAGGGGTGGGGACTCATGGTCCTTCGTCTCCGAGCAGGGCGGTGCTCTTTATCTGGGCGTACACCGGGTCTCCGACTTGCAGTGCAAGCTGGTCCCGGGAGCGCCGGGTGATGCGGGCGAGCAGAAACTGCTCCTGGAGTTCCAGACGCAGCAGGCAGTGCGCCGGGCCCAGGTCGCGCATGTCGGTGATCGTCACCGGCAATACGTTGAGGATGCTGCTGGCAGCGGGCAGTTCGCGGCAGATGCTCACGTCCCGGGCGGGAATGCGCAGGCGCCTCAGGCGCGAACGCACGCTGGTGGCGCTGACCCACAGGGACTGGCCATCCACGCGCAGTTCCGTGAGGTCGTAGCGCGTGTCCTGCTCCCCCACCTCGACGCGCAGCAGGGCGGCGGCGCTGTCTTCGAGCGCCAGTTGCGTGTCCAGGTTACTCGCCAGCTCCAGCAGGGGGCCGGCGGCGGTGACGCGGCCCTGGTCCAGCATCAGCAGGTGGTCGGCGATGGCGCAGACCTCTTCGATCTGGTGGCTCACGTAGATCATGGGCGTGGCGCTCTCGCGGGCGATGCGCTGCAGGCAGGCGAGGCATTCGCTGGCGGCGTTGCGATCAAGATTTGCCAGGGGCTCGTCGAGGAGCAGCAGGCGGGGTCCGCGCAGCAGCGCGCGGGCGATGGCGACCCGCTGCTGCTGCCCCGCCGACAGGCTCTGCACGTCGCGCTGAAGGAGGCCGTCGATGCCCAGCCACTGAACCACGTCATCGCGCGCGGGCCCGGGACCGAAGGCGCGTTTTTCGGCGTAGGCCAGGTTCCCCGCCACGGTCAGATGGGGGAACAGCCGCGCGTCCTGAAAAACATAGGCGACGCCGCGCTGCCAGGGGGGTACGAAATTGCTTTCGTCCTGCCAGCACTGGCCGTCCACGGTCAGCTCGACGGAATCCAGGTCCCGGCGCAGCCCCGCGATGGCATCCAGCAGCGTGGTCTTGCCGCTGCCGCTGGGGCCGAACAGCGCGGTGACGCCGCGCAGCGGCAGCATCTGCTCGACCGCGAGGGAGAACCCCCCGGTCTCGTGGCGAATGCTCAGGCGCAGATCGCTCATCGTCCCAGCCGCCATCCGCCGTCGCGGTACAGCGCGACCAGCAATGCCAGGGAGAACAGCACCAGGCCCAGGGCCAGGCGGTGGGCGCTGCCGTAGTCCATGGCCTCCACGTGGTCGTAGAGCGCGATGGACAGCACCTGGGTCTCGCCGGGGATGTTGCCGCCGATCATGAGCACCACCCCGAATTCTCCCACGGTGTGGGCAAAGCCCAGGGCCGCGGCGACGAGCAGGCTGCGGCGGCACAGCGGCAGCACGATGCTGCGGAACTGGTCCGCGGGCGTCGCACCGAGGGTGGCGGCGGCGGCCAGGGTGCCCGCGGGCACGGCGCGGAAGGCCTGCTGCAGCGGCTGCACCACAAAGGGCAGCGAGTAGATAACGGAGCCGATGACCAGCGCCGAGAAGCTGAAGGCCAGCTGCTGCCCCGTCAGCTGCTGCCAGAGCTGCCCCGGCAGGGCGTCCGGTGCCAGCGCGATGAGCAGGTAGAAACCCAGCACGGTTGGCGGCAGCACCAGGGGCAGGGCCACCAGCGCCTCGATCAGTGCCACGTGCAGTCCCCGCCGGTGGGCCAGCCACCACGCCAATGGTGTGCTCAGCAGCATGAGCACAAGGGTGCTGACCAGGGCCAGGCGCAGCGTGAGGCCGATGGCGGCCCACTCCAGCGCCGTCACGGGCAGGCCTCGTAGCCGCGGGCCTGGAGCAGGGGGCGGGTGGCGTCACCGAGCAGATAGGCCAGGAATGCCCGCGCGTTTTCCGGTTGCTTCGAGGTCGCGGTGATCAGGGCGAATTGTGCTATGGGGGCGTGCCAGGCACCGGGAATCAGCACACCGTCCGAGGGGCTCAGGGAGCGGGCGACCAGGGCGAGGTCTGCGGCGCCGCTGTGCCAGAACTGGAACGCCTGCTGTACGTTGGCGCCCATCACCACGCGCCGCTGCGTTGCGTCTGCCACATCCTCGCGGACCAGCACCGCGAGCGCCGCTTTGCCGTAGGGTGCGCTGCGGGGATTGGCCATGGCCAGGCTGCGCCGCGCATCGCCGAGGGCCGTGCGCCAGTCCCGCGCCGTTGTTCCCAGCAGGACCAGGCGGCCGACGGCGTAGCACTCGGGCTCGTCCAGCGCGTAGCCGGCCTCGTGCAGGGCTTCGGGGCGCTGGCGATCTGCGGCGAGGAGCAGGTCGAAGGGCGCGCCGCGCTGCAGCTGGCTCGCGAGTATGCCCGTGGAGGCGCTGCTGATGGTGGCGGGGATGCCCCGCTCCCGTTCGAACTGCCGGGCAACGGCTTCGGCAACCTCGCGAAAGTTGGCGGCCACGGCGATGCGCAGGGGGGTGTCTGCCCCGGCACTGCTGACGGTCAGCAGAAGCAGCGCCACACCGGTTGCCATGGTCCTGATGAGGGTGGTGGGTATCAGGGCAGGGACACGTGGGCGCATCCGGCCATTGTAAATCAGCTGGCGCGGAACCGGGCGGGTGTTCGCGCCAGGCACCACAGATGCACCTCGCGCGCCCCGTCGGCTCTCAGCACCGCCGCCATGGCGTTGGCCGTGGCGCCGGTGGTGCAGACGTCATCCACGAGCAGCACTGAACGGTCGCGCACGCTGCCCCGCAGGGCAAAGGCGCCCTTCAGCTGGGCG
>CAXBBA010000045.1:0-8990 GCA_963973805.1 uncultured Halieaceae bacterium
CACCATGGCGGGAACCGGCAACAGGGCGACGGACCAGGGGATATCCAGGAGCGCCATGCCCCCAGCCACCGCAAGCAGGGGCAGGAGCGTTCCCAGCGCACCAGCGATGGCTTCCGGGACTCTTCCCACGGCAAGTAAAAACGCAACGCAGATGATCGCGAGGGATGCGCTGAAACCCACGGCGAGGTTTGCCAGCCCAAGCACCTCTATCCGGTGAGTGTGATACCCCGGCCCCGACAGCGTGATCGCGTAGCCCGACAGCGCGTCCCGACTGAAGTTACTCACCCAGGCGAAGAGCTCGCTCTTGCGCTCGAAGTCCGTGGGCGCGAGATACCAGTGAACGCGAACCACACCGTCCCCAAGCCACTGCGCCATCCAGGCAGGCGCGTTCCTGGAGCTGCCAGCGGAGTGCTCAAAGCTGGAGCGCAGTTCGCGCAGGTCCCGCTCCTGAAGCAGCGCGAAGGGCAGAACCGCTTTCGTCTCTTCGATGGTGCGCAGGTAGTTCACCGTAAACAGGACGGCAGAGAACAGACCCTCTGCCGATCCCGCCGCATCATCGCGGGGTCGCAGTATCACCTCTACCGGGTTCAGATCACTTCCCGTGATCTCGCGTAGTCGCTCTATCTCCTGACTCACCGCCTGATCTCGCGCAAACACCTGCGGATAGTCACTGCCGGGCTGCACCTGGGGGAGCAATAGCAGCGACGCCATTGCGACGACACACCACAGGGCGAGCACTGCGCGCAGACGCTTCTCACCGGTCCCTACGAGAGCGAAGCAGAACCTCGCCGGCCAGCGGGGAATATTGCGGTTGGTGTCCCGGTCACCATGGGCCAGCAGCCAGGCACCAACGCTAAAGGTCAGCAAGAACGCGATCACCGTCCCGATTGCCGCCCACAAACCAAAGCTGGCCACCAGGGGAGAAGCTCCGGCAAGGGTCATCGTCAGAAAACATCCCGCCGTAGTCACCGTTGTGAGCAGACAGGGGAAGAACACCTGCCTGGCACCGCTCCGCGTTGGACTCCGTGTTCGCCGCCGCGACTCGCGGGCAACGGCAACATAGAGGTGAAAGACGTCCAGCGTCGCAATCGCCCATATCACCGGCACCAGCGACACCAGCAACGCATTCACCTGCACTCCCGACAGAAACTGCAGCGCGAGGCAGACAAAGGTGGTGCTCGATGTGATCGCAAGGGAAAGTCCCAGCGCCGTCCAGGACAGAAAACCCCCCGCGACCACTGCCACGCTGATGGCGAAAAGAAGGGGCAGCAGGTATCTGGCATCCGCCTGAACAATGTCCCAGGAAGCACTGCGCAGGCGCGGCAGGCCAACTACCGCGGTGCGCTGCCCGGGCACAAGGCTTCGCTGAATCACCCGATCGATATCGCGCTGTAGGAATCGGGCAGCCTCCAGCCCGAGCACATCGGCACGCATCCACAGCAGAATCAGCCTGGTCGCCTTGAGCGATGGATTCGACGCCTTGAACCCGCCGCCATCGCCCAGGACCCCCGCGGCCAGGGGTAACGCTCCCCCTACTCCGGGCACCGACGCCAGTTCCTTCACCAGATGCTCTACCTGCCCCGGATCAATCTCTGCCTCGGAAGTCAGCGCGACGAGCATCGGCTCCGCATTCGTGCCAAATAGCTTGCGCTGCTGCCGGACACTCGCAAGCTGCTCCGACGACAGCATCTGCTCGAGCGTTGGGGAGTCGTTTACCACCATCGCATCAATCAGGACCCCGGCGCCGAGAATACTCGCCAGGGTCAAAAGCGATGCGAGAAGCGTGAAACGCGTGTTCTTGATAATTGCCCCCTTTGGCGGGTTCGACGACAGCAGTTTCGTCCCATATGCGGGTATGCGAACCCCGATGCCAGTATAGACAGGATTGACGTTTTGCCCCTTCGACCGCCACTCGGTGGATGTCCTTACACAGAACTTGGGCTATGCTCGATGCTTAGCCGGCAAGCGCGTCTCTTTTTCAGCCATGTCAAATTTCTCGGATTCAGGTTCCTCGGATTCAGGTTCGCAGGACCACAACGCGACTGATGGCCCGCATGTAGATCCCCTGACCGGGCTTCTCGGTCGCCAGGGGTTGCTCGCCTATCTGGCTTCGCTGGGTGACGACGGCAGGCTCGCGGACCTCGTGATACTGAACGTAGAGGTCAGCCGCTTCGGCCACGTCAACAACAGCGTCGGGACCGAGCTCGGTGACCGCATCATCTCGCTGGTCGCCAGGCGTCTGGTCAAGACCTTCCCCGAGGCCCTCGCCCTTGGACGCACCCACGGGGACCACTTCGCGCTGTGCCTGCCACAGTCCGCCGCGCCGGAGCAGTTCGCGGAGCGTGTGCTGGAGTTCCTCCAGCGCCCCTTTGCCCTGCACGGCGAGGTGATCGTACTCAGTGCGCGCGTAGGTGCCGCCTGGCTGCGCCCCGGACTGAATACCGCAGAGGAGCTCTTTCATGCCTCGGAGGTCGCGCTGCACCGCGCCAAACAGGACAAGACGTCGATAGTCCGCTTCGATGAAGGGATGCTCGCCGAAGCCCAGGCCTCCCATCGCATGGAGAACGATTTTCGGGTCGCGCTGGTGGTCAACGCCGCGTCGCTGCACGGGGCACTCGCCAACGATGAGTTCCTGCTGCACTACCAGCCGATCGTCAACGCGCGAACGGATGAAGTACATGACTTCGAGACGCTATTGCGCTGGCAGCACAGGTCCCAGGGCCTGATCCCTCCTTCGACGTTCATCCCCATGGCCGAGGAAATCCGCCTCATGGATGTGCTGGGAGCCTGGGTGCTGCGACGTGCCTGCCTCGACGCGCAGCAGTGGCCGGCCAACGCCACGGGCAGGACGCCGGGCGTCACCGTCAACCTCAGCACCACTCAGTTCCTGCAACCCGAAGTGCTGATTCGCGCCGTCGAGGATGCGCTGGTAGAGAGCGGCCTGGCGCCGCAGCGCCTCAAGCTGGAGATTACGGAGAGTGCATTGCCCATCGAGCCCCTGAGCGCCACTCTGCAGCACTTTCGCAGCCTGGGCTGTCAGGTCTCGCTCGATGATTTCGGCACTGGCTACTCCTCCTTCACACAGCTCCAACAACTGCCGCTGGACTACCTCAAGATAGACCAAAGCTTTCTTCGTGGCTGGGAGAGCGACGACCCGGAGGAGTCAGAGCGCTACGAAAAGCTCATCCGAGCGATCCTCGGCCTGGCCGCGCTGCTCGATCTGCAGCCCATCGTCGAAGGTGTCGAACTTGCGGAGGAAGTCCCGTCCATTGTCGACTTCGGCTGTGAACTCATTCAGGGTTACGTCTACGCCCGTCCCATGCCTGCCCGTGACGTAAAGACTTTTCTCGATGCCCGGCTCCAGAAAGGTAACAACGATGGCTGACCTCTATCACCTGGCCTACATCAGCAAGGCATCCCTGAGTGCGAAGCGCGAGGACATCGAGGCGGCGCTACGCTCAATGCTCGACGCCGCTCACCGCAAGAACCCCCTGCTCGGCATTACCGGCGCACTGCTGTACTCGGGCGGATACTTTTCCCAGGTGATCGAAGGTCCCCTGGAGTCCATAGAAGAACTCTACGAGACAATCCAGCTCGACGACCGGCACACGGAGTGCACAGTGTTGTTCTTCGAAAAAGTCGCTGCGCGAGGCTTCGAGCGCTGGGACATGGCGTTTGCCGGCATTGAGGACGAGATGCGCTTCCCCATCGAGGACATCAAGCGGTCCCAGAATGAACTGGCCATGAAGGAAACCGGCCGGCAGCTGGTCACCGTACTGGCTCAGCTTGTAGAGCAGCATCAGCAGGCTCTGCCGGATCGTTGAAGCGAGGGATGTTGCTGGAGTCACCCGCCGCGAAATGCCGGGCCGCTCTGTCGGCCGAGTTTGCGCAGGATGATCGCCAGCGGACAGAAGCCGGTGAACGCGGACTGGAACAGGTTTGCCCCGACAAAAGCCGTGAACCACAGCCAGTTCGGATGCACCAGCTGCGCGAGTGCCAGCGAGGCGACGATGAAAATCCCGGCAAAGGCGAGGACGAGTCGTTCGATAGTCATGATGTTGTTTCCTTCAATAAGCATCCGGAGGCGCCTGCCTACCGGGTTCCGTTGGTGATCAGCCGACCTCAAGTGCCGTGATGAGGTCTTCGCGCAATTTTCCGTCGCAGCCGACGAGGTCGGCGAGGGTCTTCTTATCCAGTTCGCGGTAGAAGGCCTCGAGCATCCCCGTCAGGCGACACGTGCCGGCGAGGCGGCAGGTGTTGGTCTCCGGATTGAAGCACTCGACGAAGTCGTCCGAGGTCTCCAGCGCCCGCACCACCTCGCCAACGGATATCTCCCCGGGCGATATCGCCAGGCGCACGCCACCGCTGCGACCGCGCGTTGTCTGCAGGTAGCCAAGCTGTCCGAGGCGTCGCGCCGCCTTGAGCAAGTGCGCCCGGGAAATATCAAAATCCCGGGAAACGTCTGCCATGGTCACTATCTCATTGACGTGCATTGCGCAGTACATGAGGATACGCATCGAATAGTTCGTGTAGCTCGTCAGTCGCATCACCTCTCCTCCTGATCAATCTGCGATTGCAGACGGCGGCGTAGATCCGGATTGCGCCAGGTCATCACCCTTCGTCGTAATGACTGCCCCTTGGCGAGCCCGCTTGCATGACTCTCAAACGATAAGTAGTATATTTAATACCACTTAAAGACGCAAAGCGCCTGAAGTGGACAATTCCTAACCGGGCTGGCGCGGGAGCAGTGTCTGCGCCATGCGACCGCTACGCACATGAAGGAGCAAGACAATGCGCAATATCCCCTACGGTCAGCAGGGATCTCGCCACGGAACGCTTATCCACAGGATAGCCGTCGCATTCCTCGCGCTCAGTCCGGCGGTCCTTGCCTCACCGGTGATGAGCCAGGAGCCTGCGGGGGCAGCATCGCTTGAGGACTACCAAATCCGCGGCCTGCAGGCGGCCATGCAGACAAAGGGAGCTCTCGGTGGCGAGCTCATGAAGGCTATGGAGGCCGGCGGCCCGGAGAACGCTGTGGCCTTTTGCAACACGCGGGCGCTCCCAATTACCCGGGACATGTCGGACAGGCTTGCCATGGACGTCTCGCGCGTCAGCGACCAGCCGCGGAACCCGGCGAACGCGGCCAATGACGAAGAGCTTTCGGTCATCGCAGCGTTCAAGGAAACCCTGGCATCGGGCCGGCAGCCTGCACCGATGGTACGCGAGCACGATGACGCGGTGATCGGTTACTACCCGATCGTGACCAATGCCATGTGCCTCAAGTGTCACGGCACGGAAGGCACGGACATCAGTGCCGCTACGAAGGCGGTAATCGACAGCAAGTACCCGGACGATCAGGCAACGGGCTATGGTGAGATGGAACTGCGCGGCCTGTTCGTGGTGAAGATGCCTGGTATGCAGGTCGCCGAGCCGGCCACCGGCGGAGAGAGCAATTGATATCAGTGTTCATGCCGAAGGCAGTCGCTTTGAGCTCCGTAGCTGTCGGCAGACAGTAGGAACGCGCACTTTCCGCATGCACTCGGAGCCCCTGCTGACCGCGACGTTGGACTCCCTGCGCCCCTGCTGGGGACCGAGCGCAACTCGTTCTTCCCAAAAATTCTGATGCACCAGCTTCTGCGGATTCGGTCGCAGCGCCCTTCCAATTGTGGCGCAACGAAATACCCCCCATTACCTCCTTCGGGGCTTGTATCTGCCTTGGTGGTGTACGAGACTGGGACAGAAGTCAACGGCGCGCGGCTGTGCTCGCGCCACTGCCGACACGCCTCGCTGCGGGCACGGTTGCCATCCGAATGAATTGGGGAGACTTATCCATGACAACAATGCCCAGGATAACGGGGGCAGCAGCGGCCCTGCTGGCATTCCCGCTCGCGGTGTCGTTTGCAGAGGCCGCGGTCGACCGCACGGTGCTGCCGATCGCCGAGCCGGAGCGGCCAACCTACACGCAGCTCGATGCGCGGGATGCCGAGGCGCCGCCGCGCTTCGAGGTCAAGGCCCCCGAGGGAGCCCCCAACGTCGTCATCGTATTGATTGACGACGTCGGCTTCGGGGCTACGAGCACCTTTGGAGGCCCGATTCAGACGCCAACCCTGGATGCCCTTGCCGGCCAGGGCTTGCGATTCAACAATTTTCACACGACGGCCCTGTGCTCGCCGACGCGCAATGCGCTGAAGACCGGGCGCAATCACCACACGACGAACACGGGCTCGATCATGGAGACCGCAACGGCTTTTCCCGGCAATACGGGGCAGGTGCCGAACAGCGTAGCTCCCCTGGCGGAGATGCTGCGTCTCAATGGCTACAGCACAGGTGCCTTCGGAAAGTGGCACGAGACCGCCCCCTGGGAGACCAGCGTATCCGGCCCCTTCGACCGCTGGCCGACGCACCAGGGCTTCGACAAATTTTACGGATTCATCGGCGGTGAGACAGACCAGTGGTTCCCCCTCGTCTACGACGGCGTGACCAAGGTCGATCCCCCCAAGGTCGAGGGTTATCACTTTACCGTCGACATGACCAATCAGGCGATCAACTGGGTAAAGGCGCAGCAGTCCATGACGCCCGACAAACCCTTTTTCGTCTACTACGCCACCGGCGCAGTTCATGCCCCGCACCACGTACCGAAAGAGTGGGCTGACAAGTACAAGGGCCAGTTCGACAAGGGCTGGGACAGGGTCCGTCGCGAAACCGTCGAGCGCCAGAAAAAACTGGGCGTGATCCCCTCCAAAACGGAGCTCGCACCGAGACCGGAAGACATCGCGGGCTGGGACGAGCTGCCAGAGGATCAGCGCCGTCTCTTCGCTCGTCAGGCGGAGGTTTTTGCAGGCTTTATGGCTCAGACGGACCATGAAGTCGGGCGACTCGCGCAGGCGCTCAGGGACATCGATGAAATGGACAACACGTTGTTCATCTACATCGCCGGTGACAACGGCACCAGTGCCGAGGGTGGCTTCGTCGGCATGTACAACGAAATGACCTACTTCAATGGTGTGGAGGAGAAAGTCGAAGACCTCATCCCGCTCATCGACAAGTGGGGCGGACCGGAGACATTCCCGCACATGTCTGCCGGCTGGGCAGTGGCATTCGACGCGCCCTTCTCCTGGACAAAGCAAGTCGCCTCCGATTTTGGCGGGACCCGCAATGGTGCCGTCATCCACTGGCCGGACGGCATCAAGGCGCGGGGCGAGCTGCGCAGGCAGTTCTCGCACGTGATCGACGTGGCGCCGACGATCCTGGAGGCTGCCGACCTGCCGGAACCAAAAGTCGTGAACGGCACACCGCAGACGCCAATGGAGGGTACCAGCATGGTCTATACCTTCGACGATGCCGCGGCGACGGAGCGACACACCACGCAGTACTTCGAGATGTTCGGGAACCGCGCCATCTATCACGATGGCTGGTTCGCCCGCACCATTCATCGCGCACCCTGGCAGACCTCCAATCTGCCGCCGCTCACGAGCGACGTGTGGAATCTCTACGACGTGGGAAGCGACTTCAGCCTGACGCGGAACCTAGCAGCGGAGCAGCCCGAAAAACTGAAGGCGCTGAAGGCCCTGTTCATGGAAGAGGCGGAGAAGTATCACGTGCTGCCCATCGATGACCGGACGATCGAGCGGACGAATCCGGCCCTTGCAGGTCGTCCCGATGTGCTCGGCGACCGCACCTCCCTCACGCTCTACGAGGGAATGCAGGGCATGCTCGAGAACACCTTCATGAACATCAAGAACCGGTCGAGCCGGATTACGGCGAGCCTGGAGATTCCGGAGGGCGGCGCCAACGGCGCCATCCTGTCCCAGGGCGGACGCTTCGGCGGCTGGTCGCTGTACATGACCGATGGCAGGCCCGCTTACGTCTACAACTTCCTGGGACTCGAGCGCTATACCATAGCCTCCCCGACGAGGCTTGCCCCGGGTTCCGCCACTGTCGTCCTCGATTTTGCATATGACGGGGGCGGCCTGGGTAAGGGCGGTATGGCGACACTGCTGGTGGATGGCAGCGCCGTGGCCGCCGGTCGTATTGAGAGAACGCAGCCCAATATCTTCTCGGCGGACGAAACAGCCGACGTGGGCCTCGACAATCAGACCCCCGTCGCCGAGGGCATCGGCGTCGGTGCAGAAACGCGCTTTTCCGGAACCATCAACAAGGTGATACTCGAAGTAAGCGCGGTGCAATAGTACTTCTTCCTGGGCTTCCACGGCATCCGCCAAAGGACTCCGCGCGGCGAGGCACTACCCGCCTCTCGCGCCCCCTCCCCGGCCATCATCGACCAGATCGCCGGGCCCCCTCTGCTCGTTTTTCAAATCGATCTGTACCTCGCACCTCTTGAACGCAACCGATGGTCCACCTGACGCGGAGCCATAGGCGACCCCGACAGATGCCGTAGTACCAACTCAGAGGTAACGTGGGCTACGTTGCGAAAATACCAGCGAACAAAGCAACTTAGGTCGGTGTTTGGGTTACTCGGGGCAGGTCATTTGAACGGCCCCTCACGGAAGACCGCCTACTGGACTGGCACGCCGCCCTGTTCCCGACGGGAAGAAGCGGCATGCGAAAAATTATCGTCGGCCAGTGGAGAACCGACCGTGATGGCCCTATGCAGGTCGTCTCGGGACCCATGGGTAGAGAGAAAGTTCATTACAGGGCACCACCCGCTGAGAGGCTGCCTGCGGAAACAGCGAAATTTCTGAAGTGGTTTGCCGATCCCGGAGATCTCGACCCCCTTCTCATTGCCGGCCTTGCTCACCTCTGGGTCGTGACACTGCACCCATTCGACGACGGCAACGAGCGGATTGCCCGTGCCATTGCCGATATGGCGCTGGCGCGAACTGACGGCTCAGCGCAGCGCTTCTACAGCATGTCGGCGCAGATCAGGCTGGATCGCAATGATTACTATGACGCGCTCGAAAAAACGCAGAAAGGAAATCTCGACATCACAACCTGGCAGATGTGGTTCCTTGCCTGCCTCGGCAGGGCCA
>CAXBBA010000046.1:0-8869 GCA_963973805.1 uncultured Halieaceae bacterium
CTGCGCGAGGGAACGATCGCGCATATGGGCCGTGCCATCGACCTGCTGATCCAGGGCAAACAGCAGCGCCGGCACCGTCACAGCGACAACCACGAGCGCCACCATGACTTCGACCAGCGTGAAGCCACGCTGACGCCGTTCAGGGGGTGTAAGCGGAAAGGGGTTCTTCATCATCAGCGTGATAGGTCTCAAAGCGCCCGAGGGCGTCCCAGGTCAGGCGCCCGACGCGCTCACCGGTCTCGCGACTGCGCAGCACCAGCTCCCCCGCCGAGGTCTCCCCCGACGCCACGAACAGCCATTGGGGGGTCTGGCTATTCGCCTCGTCCGCGGCGTTCTCATCCTGGGGCGCCACCGCCTGCTCATCCAGGGTCAGTTCGAGCTCGATGCCATCGGGGACCGGTCGGGGACGGAAAATTTCGGCGTCCCCGGCGGGGCTGCGCCAACCCTGAACGAAGCGCTGTCGCCATAGCAGGACGAGCTCTCCCTCCCCGGCTCGCGCGGGGTCTCTAGCCACGAGCAACCCGAAGTCGCTGCCGGAAAAGCGCGCCTCATCCAGGGCGTACTCGGCGGAGGCAACAAGATCCGCGAGAAATTCCTCGGACTCCCGATCCTTCATCCCCGTGTTGATACCCAGGGTGGCAAGGCCCGTGATCAGCACGACCACGAACAGCACCACCAGCATCTCGACGAGGCTGAAGCCCCGACTATTCACCGGGATCAGCCTTCGCTTTCTTTCCAGTTGCCGATATCGGCGTTCTGATCCTCGCCACCGGCAAGGCCGTCGGCGCCGAGGGTGTAGATGTCCACCTCACCGTGGTCGCCGGGGCTCAGGTACAGGTAGGTGCGTCCCCAGGGGTCCAGGGGCAGTTCCGCCAGGTAACCCCCTTCCTTGAAGTTGCGCGGCTGGGGATCGAGATCGCTGGGGCTCACCAGAGCTTCGAGGCCCTGCTCCGTGGTCGGATACACATAATTATCCAGGCGATAGATCTTCAGTGCGGTTTCGATCGCCTTGAAGTCCGCCTGGGCCTTTTGTACCCGCGCCTCATCGGCCCGGTTGAGCACCGTGGGAGCCACGATGCTGATGAGCAGTCCCATGATCACCAGGACCACCAGAATCTCTACCAGGGAAAAACCGCCCTGCTGCGGGGCGCGCACAGCACCGTCTCGTCGTTTCATGGAGTCACCTCACCATCGTGTTCAAATCAAAAATCGGTAGCAGCACTGCGAGCACAATGAGCAGCACCATGCCGCCCATGACCACGACCATCAGCGGCTCGAACAGGCTCATGATCGTACCGAGGGTCATTTCGAGTTCCCGCTCCTGGTTCGCTGCAGACCGGTCGAGCATCTCTTCGAGCGCACCACTGCTTTCGCCGCTGGCCACCATGTGCACCATCATCGGCGGAAAATGTCCGGCCTGGGACAGGGCGCGACTCAGACTGCTGCCCTCCTGCACCGCGAGCGCCACCGCTTCGCTTTCATCCCGAAGCACCAGGTTCACCAGCACCTGGCCGGCGATGCGCAGGGCCTCCAGCAGCGGCACGCCGCTGGCCATCAGAATACTCAGGGTCGACGCGAAGCGCGCCGTATCCAAGGCGATCAGCAGCCCCGAGATACCCGGCACCCGCAGCAGAAAGCGGTGCCAGCGGCGGCGGCGATTCCCGTCCCGCAGCAGGCGCCGGGCCAGAAACACCGCCGCGATGACGCCCAGGATCAGCGCCAGGCTCCAGGCACGGAGAAAATCACTGCTGGCGATGAGCGCCCGCGTCAGCAGGGGCAACTCCCGATTGCTCTGGGAGAAGATGCCCACGAGTTCCGGCACCACGAACACCATGAGCGCGACGATCACCGCGACGGCGACGCCCAGCAGAATGAAGGGATAGATCATGGCCATGCGCAGCTTCTGGGTGCTGTGCTGGCGCTGCTCCGCATAATCCGCGAGCTGCTCCAGCACCGGACCGAGGAAACCCGCGTGCTCCCCCGCCGAGACCATGGCGCGGTACATCTCGTTGAACACCTGGGGAAACTCCGCCAGCGCGTAGGCGAGCGTGTGACCCTCGCTGACGCGGGAGCGCACCTGCAACAGCATGGCCTTGATACGCGGTCGACGGGTCTGCTCCGCCGCGGCCTGCAGGCACTCGGCGAGAGGCAGATTGGATTGCACGAGGGTCGCCAGCTGCCGGGTCAGCAGGGCCAGCTCTCCCCCCTTCATGCGCATGGGGAAGAACCGATGGCGCAGAGTCTGGTTCGCCGCCTCGGCCAGGGCCGCCGTCTGTACTTCGACGGGCCGGAGCTGGCGCGCCCGCAGCTGGCTGCGCACCTGGCGTTCCGAGTCGGCCTCCAGAACTCCCTTTACCAGCTTGCCGCCGGTATTCAGGGCTCGGTAGCGATAGGCGGTCACGGCATCCGCCTCAGTTTACAGCGGTGACCCGCAGCACTTCCTGCAGGCTGGTTTCGCCCGCGAGAATACGCCGCCGGCCATCCGCCTGGATGCTCGCGGTGGACTCCCGCGCGTGGGCCGCCATCGCTTGCTCCGGCGCCCCGTCGTGGATCAGGGCACGCAGCTTGTCGTCCACTTCGATAAGTTCGTAGATACCGCTCCGACCGCGGTAGCCACTGCCATTGCAGTGCGGACAACCTTCGGCGTGGTACAGCGTCGTGTGCGATGCCTCCCCGGCGCTGAGGTTGAGCAGTGCCGCTTCATGCTCCGTCACCGGCGCCTCAGTGCGACACTCGGTGCACAGCAGACGCACCAGGCGCTGGGCCATCACGCCGATGAGGCTCGATGAGAGCAGGAAGGGCTCGACGCCCATGTCCTGCAAGCGGGTCACGGCGCCGATGGCGGTGTTGGTGTGCAGCGTGGACAGCACAAGGTGTCCCGTCAACGACGCCTGCACGGCAATCTCGGCGGTCTCCAGGTCGCGGATCTCCCCCACCATCACCACGTCGGGGTCCTGGCGCAGGATCGCCCGCAGCCCCCGGGCAAAGGTCATGTCCACCTTGCTGTTGACCTGGGTCTGGCCGATGCCGGGAAGCATGTATTCCACGGGATCTTCGATGGTCATGATATTGCGCGCCGTGTCGTTGATTTCCGACAGACCGGCGTACAGCGTCGTGGTCTTCCCCGAACCCGTGGGCCCCGTCACCAGAAGAATGCCGTGGGGACTGTGCAGGGCGCGGCGGAAGCCGTCGTGGACTTCTCCGGGCATGGCCAGCTGGTCCAGCTGTAGCTGCCCCGACTGTTTGTCCAGCAAACGCAGCACCACGCGTTCGCCATAGGCGGACGGAATCGTCGACATGCGGATATCCACCGCGTGTCCGGCGATGCGCACGGAGATTCGGCCATCCTGGGGCACGCGACGCTCCGCGATATCCAGACGGGCCATCACCTTGAGCCGCGAGACCAGCAGCGGTCCCAGCATGCGCTTCGGCGACAGGACCTCGGCCAGGACGCCGTCGATGCGATAGCGCACGCTGAGGCGGTCCTCGAAGGTCTCGATGTGAATATCCGAGGCCTTCTCGCGCACGGCCTGGGAGAGGATGGCATTGATCAGCCGGATGATCGGCGCGTCGTCCTCACCGTCCATCAGGTCGCCGGCGTCGGGTATCTCTTCGGCCAGGCGACTCAGGTCCACATCGGAGCTGATGTCCGCGGCCATTTGCTCGGCTTCGCTGTTGTCCCGCTGGTAGGCCCGCGAGAGCTGATGCTGGAACGCCGCATCGTCCAGGGGCCGGAACTCCAGCGCCGCGCCAATGCGTCGACGCAGTTCCAGCAGCACATCGACGGACAGCGTGCCGTGGTGGAACACTCGATGGGCGTCGTCGGGGTCAATCACCACCCCGTGGGCCTTCGCGTAACCGAAGGGCAGTTTGCCCGCCCCTTCCCGGGGAGCCGCTTCCATGGTGCTCAGGGCTCCGCCACCGGAGCAATTTCGGAGCGCACATCCTCGCGAATCTTTTCGAGCTCCAGGATCTGCCGCTCCCAGTCGGGCAGCACGGGCACCACATCGTCATTGTTGAAGCTCACGCCCCGGTCCCGCTGCAGCTGCTGCTGATCCCGGATATGGCGGTACTTCTGCGCTGTCGCCCCCGCCAGGGCGCGCTCGTCGCGGATGATGGTGGGACGGATAAAGATCAGCAGATTGGTCTTGGTCACGCTGACCGCATCATTGCGAAACAGGCGTCCGAGCACGGGGATATCGCCCAGGATCGGCACGCGCTGCTCCGTAGACTGCACGTCGTCCTTGATCAGGCCACCCAGCACGACCACGCGCCCATCCTGGGCCAGCACCTTCGTCTGGATCTTGCGCTCGTTGGTGATGAGGTCCGCCGCCGCGGCGGAAGCGAGCAGCGTCGCACCGGTCAGGGAGTTCACCTCCTGCTCGATGTCCAGCACCACCGAATCCCCCTCATTGACCTGGGGGGTGACCGTCAGCGTAATACCGACGTTCTCCCGCTCGATGGTCTGGAAGGGGTTGGACGCCCCGTCGGAGGTCCCAGTGCCGGTGTAGGAGCCGGTGATGAACGGCACCTGCTGACCGACCGTGATATAGGCCTCCTGGTTGTCCAGGGTCAGCAGGCTCGGTGTGGAGAGGATGTTCGCGTTGGTGCGCTCTTCGAGGGCGTTGAGAATCACCGTCATGCTGAGGTCGTCGTCCACCACTCCCCAGCCCAGGGACAGGCCCGCGGTGCCGGCAAGGGCCGCCGCCAGGTTGCCCACATCGAAGTCGCCGGTGGTGGTGCCGCTGCTGTCGGAATCGTCCGAGGGCAGGATCGCTCCGGCGATATTCGAGGCCCGCGTGTCATTGGCATTGATGTTACTGCCGTAGAGGCCGGAGTCATTGGCGAACAGCCACTGCAGTCCCAGGTCCTGACCGTCGATGACTTCCATCTCCACGATGATGGCCTCCACCAGCACCTGGGCGCGGCGAATATCGAGGCGCTGGATCACGGACTCCAGCGCCGCCATCTCATCGGCATCGGCGGTAATGATCAGGGCATTCGTTCCCTCGTCCGCCTCGATCGTGGCCGAGTTCGTCGAAGACCGGTTGGCGGCACCGTCACCGGTGTCCAGCTTGCTGATGTTTTGCATGACGCGGGTCAGCACTTCGGCGATCTCCGTCGCCTGGGCATATTCGAGGTAGATCACCTTGACGTTGCCGGTCTGCTCCAGGGGCGTGTCCACGTAGGAGATCAACTTGCCGATGCGCGCGCGCTGCAGTTCGTCACCGGTGACGAGCACGCTGTTCGTGCGCTGGTCCGGCACCAGCAGTACCTCCACCTCACCGCCACTGCTCTTCGCCTCGGACGCGTTGAGCTTCTCGAGCATGCGCACCACGTCTTCCGCAACCGCGTAGCGCAGGGCGATGACATCGGTTTCCTGGATCGCGGAGCGATCCATGCGCTCGATGATGTCCTGGATGCGGGCGATGTTGGACGAGGTATCCGAGATGATGATCGCATTGCTCGGCGCATAGGCCGCCATGTGCGCCTGCTGGGGCACGAGGGGGCGAAGCACAGGAATGAGCTTCGCTGCCGAGATGTTGTCCAGGCGCAGCACCTGGGTCACGTATTCGTCATTGCCCCCGGCCCCTGCGGCGGCAGCGGCGACGGGTACCGAGGCGGAACGCGCGTCCTTGCTCTGGATCACCCGCACCACTTCACCGGAGCGCACCGCGGTGTAGCCATGCACATCCAGAATCGCCAGGAACAGATCGTAGAGTTCACTGGCGTTCACGGGCCGCGCAGACACGACCTTGACCTTGCCCTTGACCGCCGGGTCGACCACGATCGTGGTGCCCGTCGCTTCCGAGACGAACTTGATCAGCTCCTGAATATCGGTCTCTTTCAGGTTAACCGTGAAATCCTGGGCACCGGCGCCGGGCGCCAGGGTCACCAGAGAGGCGAGAAGGGCCGCGATGCCCAGCCAGCGGTTGCCGCGCAGTGTCATTCTTGACCGTCTCCGCCGATGCTTACATCCAGGCTCACAACCTCTCCTTCGCGTTCCAGTTCAAAATTCGCGGCCTGCGCCGAACGCATGGCCTGATAGAGGCGGATCGTGTTGGCCGGGTCCTTCAGGGACAGGCCGTTGACCGCCGTAACGATATCACCGGGCTCGAAACCCAGCGCTGCAAACTCCGCCGCCGCCTTGCCGGGGCTGACGCGATAGCCGCGGATCTCATCCCCCTCGCGCACCGCAGAGATACGCACGACCTCGGCGAGGGACTCGGGGTCCTCGTACAACTGCTCGCGGTAGCGGGCCGCCAGCTCCGGAGCCTGGGCTATGCTTTTAACGCCCCCGGCCTCCGTATCCGTCGCCCTCGAGCGGGTCTCCGCGGCCGCTGGCGCGGGCCGGGAAACCACCTGGCGCGCCAGATCCGTCTCTTCGAACAGCCGCAGCACCTCATAGCGACCGCCGTTATCCAGCACCACCAGATCCGGGAGCACCTTCGCGAGGCGCACCTTCCCGTTGACCGGCAGTTCATCATCCACCTGGTACAGGTCCTGCTGCTTCCGGTGCTCGATCACCGCCTGCCCCAGGCCCGCCTCCGAAGATGCCACCACGCCCCGCAGCACCAGCGGCAGTCGCGTTTCCGGCGCACCGTCCTCGATGCCCGCCAGTGCCACCGCCGCTTCCTCTTCACTCATGGCCGGCACCCGACCACTCGCCACCGCCAGTTCCTCCGGGGTGAGGGTTTCACCGGGCTCACCGAAGAGCGGCGCTGCCGCCAGGGCTTCGATATCGACGGAGCGCTGTCGCGGGGCCGTCGAGGACGCCGATGCGGGGTTGAGCACGGTCTGGGGGGGCAGCGGAGCCGCCTCGGGGATGAACGACATCACCGCACGCCAGATCGAGACCAGCAGCCACAGGCACAGCAGAACGATCAGCCCCCACTGCAACCGGGGCAGCACCGTGGGCCGGGACAGATATTCGAAGAACGCCACCAGCAGCTTTGCGCTGCGCGCGGCCGCGCTCTCGATGCGTGATAGCCAGAGCGCCGTCACATAAGCTCCGGGTTGAAGTTGCTACGTACAATCATGGACCGACCCCAGGGAGCGGCCATTGAATGGCAAAATTGTGACACTAATATGAAAGCCGGGACAAGCCTGCCCCGACCCCGTCACGATTGGCTGCGGTAATAGTCCATGAGGATTTGGGCAACTTCCGGGCGAGAAAATTCCGGAGGCGGTGCAATTCCTTTGCCGAGCATTTCCCGCACCGCGGTACCCGACAGCAGGACGAAGTCTTCCTTCGCGTGATCCGGCGCATCGCGCATCATGACCACGCGATCCAGTTTGCGGCTGTAAGCGGTGTGATCGGCACGGTAGATGTCGATCTCGAGCGCACCTTCGGGAACTTCCTCGTCAAAAATCGTCTGCGCGTCGAAGCCACCGTAGTAGTCCCCCACCCCCGCATGGTCCCGACCCACGATCAGGTGAGAACAGCCGCAGTTCTGGCGGAACACGGCGTGGAGCACCGCTTCCCGCGGCCCGGCATAGAGCATGTCGAAGCCGTAGCCCGTAATCATCACCGTGTTCGGCGGGAAGTACACATCCACCATCTTGCGGATGGATGCGTCGCGCACATCGGCGGGAATGTCACCGGGCTTGAGCTTGCCCAGCAGCATGTGGATCAGAACACCGTCCGCGTCCAGATCCTGCATCGCCATGCGGCACAGTTCTTCGTGGGCACGGTGCATCGGGTTGCGGGTCTGGAACGCGACGACCTTGTTCCAGCCACGCTCGGCGATCTCCTCACGGATGGACACCGCCGTGCGGAAGGTGTCGGGGAACTCGTCGGCGAAATAGGAGAAGTTCTGGACCTGGATGGTTCTCGTCGAGGGTGCGGAAGATCTTCTCCGCCATCTCCCGCAGCTCCCCATCGGAGACCTCCTCCACCGCCGTCACATCCATGACCGCCAGCACAGGGTTGCCCTCGACGTTGGGGTCGCGCAGGGCAATGCGATTGCCGGCGGCGACGTTCTCGTCGTTCGTCAGGTTGACGATGGGCACGGGCCAGAACAAGCCGTCGGTGGTACGCAGGGACTCGGCCACGGACTTGGCATCGGCCAGGTTCATGTAGCCCTGCAGAGGGTTGAAATATCCCGCACCGAGCATGACCGCGTTCGCCGCGGCGGCGGAGTTCAGCAGCAGCGAGGGTAGCCCCTCCGCCTCTTCCGCCAGGGCCATGCGCGTGGCGTCATCGTATACGTAAAGCGGCTGGAGTTCCTCGGAACCGTGCGGCTTGATCATGGATGTATCCTCGGTATCTGTGTTCTATCTGTACTGTTCGGTTGCCGGCCACGGGGCCCGCATTCAGGCGCTGATGATTCCCCGCTCCACCAGCTGGGAGAGGATCGTGGAGATCTCTTCGTCCAGGGTCTGGGAGTCGGAATGCAGGTGAATTTCCGGGGCGTTGGGGGCCTCGTAGGGGTCATCGATGCCCGTAGGGGCTGATGAAACTGGACAGGGCGATCGCACCACTGTCTGCGAAAAGCTTCGCAACCTCACCGATACGGCGAATGTTCTCGGTGCGGTCCTCGGCGGAAAAGCCCAGGTTCTTGTTGATACCCATGCGCACATTGTCGCCGTCGAGGCGATAGGCCAGTACGCCGCGCTCGTGCAGCACGCCCTCGAGTTCCACCGCGACGGTGCTCTTGCCGCTGCCGGAAAGCCCCGTAAACCAGATGGTGGCACCGCGATGCCCGAGAAGCTTTTGACGGTGTTCGCGAGTGATATCACCCTCGTGCCAGTGCACATTGGTGGCTTTCTGTTCGGCCATGATTCCTACCTTGCTGTGTGCTGATGTAATGAAAACTAACGGCGCCGGAGTCTAGCACGTTACCGCGACGCCCCGCCGTGCGCGGCA
>CAXBBA010000047.1:0-8835 GCA_963973805.1 uncultured Halieaceae bacterium
CGCAAGGCTGCCACCGGCAAGCATCATCCGCGCGGGTTCGTACTTTGTTGCCAGGCGGGCGCTGAGGGCGCTCCCCGCCATGTAGCCGATCACAGAGGTGAGGAAGATCAGGCCGAAATATTCCACGGGCACCCCGAGCATGTTGATGAAGACAAAGCCGGAGCTGGACAGGTAGGCCATGAGCCCCGAAAAGACCATGGCGCTGGCGATGGCCACGGGCAGGAACACGGGGTCGCGCAGCAGCACCAGGTAGTTGGCCACAATCCGTGCCGGTCGCAGGCTCTGGGGGGCGGGGAGGGTCTCCGGTATGTGGCGCAGAATCACGTAGAAAACGACGCCCCCATAGGCGGCGAGGAAGATGAACAGTACGGGCCAGGGAAGGTAGCGCAGCAGTATGCCCCCCAGACCCGGAGCGATCGCCGGGGCCAGGGCCATGATCATGGCAATCAGCGAGAGGGCGCGCGCCGCACCCCGGGGCCCGAACACGTCCCGGGTGATGGTCCGGGCCAGCGTGGGACCTACGCAGGCGCCGATGCCCTGAATGAAACGGTAGGCGGTGAGCTCTTCCACGGTGACTGCCCTGGCACAGCCGATGCTGGCGAGTACGAACAGGCCCATGCCCCCCAGCAGCAGCGGGCGGCGTCCGAAGCGGTCCGCCAGCGGGCCGCAGGCGAGGTGGAAAATCGAGAAGCCCCAGAGATAGGCGCTCATCGTCAGGTGGATATGCGCGGTGTCCGTTGCCAGGGCGCGGGCCATCGCGGGCATCGCCGGCAGGTACATGTCTATGCTCAGGGGCCCGAGGGACACAAGGCAGGCGAGGATCGCCAGCGTCAGGCGAGCATTCGGGTCGAGGGCGGGACGGGAATCGAAGATCTTCATGGGCGCGACATGCTACACGACGACGGGCGCTAGGAGTGCCCTTTGGGTCGCGGTACATTAGCTGCCGGAGGAACTTCTACCATGCGCTGGACGATTCTCATAGTTGGTGTGGTGCTTGTGGTCGCGGGCCTTTATCTGCGCTGGCAGGACGGTGCGGACGAGGACTCGCTGACCCTGATTGCAGAACCGCGGACCCTTCGCGACACCGATGCCGGGCCGGTGGTGGGAGGTATCAGTCCCGCGGGCGCGCAGGTCTGGCTCGGCATTCCCTACGCCCAGGCCCCAAAAGGGGAGCTGCGCTGGCGCGCACCGCGCAAACCAGGTGCCTGGCTGGACCCGCGCGCCGCGACGGAGTTTGCTCCCCCCTGTCCCCAGTTTGCCAACGGCCTGAGTCTGTCCCGCATGAAGCCGGGGACGCTCATCGGCAGCGAAGACTGCCTGTTCCTCAACGTGTTTGCACCGGCGCAGATTGCCCCCGGCGCGGACCTGCCGGTGATGGTCTTCATTCACGGTGGCGGGAACACCCAGGGTTCCGCCCTGCCCTATGACGGCTCCACCTTCGTGCAGGAGCAGGGCGTGATCATGGTGACGATCCAGTATCGCCTCGGACCCCTGGGGTGGTTCAGCCACCGGGCGCTGCGCGAGGCGGGGTCCACACCCGAGGACCGCTCGGGCAATTTTGCGCTGCTGGACATGGTGGCAGCGTTGAAGTGGGTGCAGCGCAATATCGATGCCTTCGGCGGAGATTCCGGGCGTGTGACGGTCTTCGGTGAGTCCGCGGGGGCGCGGAACATCTACAGCCTGCTGGTCTCCCCGCTGGCCGAGGGCCTGTTCCACGGCGCCATCATCCAGAGTGGCTATCCCGGGTCCTTCAGCCTGGCGCGGGCGGAGCATGGCGCCTCGGACCCCCAGCCGGGGCACAGCAACAGCTCTGCAAACCTGCTCCTTGCCTGGCTGCAGGAATCCTCCCCCGGCCAGGATCCGGCGCACGCGCAGGAGTCCCTGGAGCGCCTCCCCGGCGCCCGGTTGCTGGAATTCATGCGCAGTCTTAGTACCGCCGAGGTGCTGGCTCCAGTGTGGTCCGCCAAAGGCACCTACGCCGCGCCGGCGCTGTTTCGCGATGGCTACGTGCTGCCGACCAGGCCTCTTCCGGATGTCTTTGCCGATGGTGAGGGCTGGAACAAGGTACACCTGCTGGTGGGGTCCAATCGCGATGAGATAAAACTGTACCTGGCCATGTCGGAGCGACATGTGCAGTAACGCTTCGGCCTGTTTCCCCAACCCCGGGACCCCGAGCGCTACGCGATTCTGAGTCGCCTGCATAGCGATGCCTGGAAGGCGGCGGGGGTGGACCTGCCACTGACGGCAATCAGCGACGCGAGCCCCGAAGTGCCCCTCTACGCCTATCGCTTTGACTGGGACGACATGCTCGCCAACTGGTTCGTGGACCTGCCGGAACTGCTGGGCGCGGCCCATGCCCTGGATCTGGACTTTCTCTTTGGCCCCCTCATATCCCGCGTTGTTCCCGGCGTGTTCCACGGTGCCAACCGCGAGCGCCGCGAAGCTCTGGGAGCAGCGATGCGCGACTATTGGGCCGGCTTTGCCTACACCGGTCGTCCCGGCAGCGGCCGCAGTGCCACGCGACCTGTCTGGCCTCGCTGGGAGGCGGCGCACCCCAGGCTGATGCTGCTGGACGAAACCCGGGACGGTGGTCTGCGGGTGGAGGAGGTTTCGGTCACCGTGGATGGGGTGAAGGCGGCGATTGGCGAAACGCAGGCGTTACCCGTGCGCCTGCGCTGCGCGATCTACGTGGACCTGTTCCTGCACAACAACGGCCTGGACGAACTCTTTGACGCCCGCCAGTACCAGGAGCTGGGCTGTGGACCGTTCCCCGCCCGCTCCCTGATGGGTCAGTCCCGCTAGACGCCCTGCGCGGTGTGATCCAGGGGTAGCGCCGTGCGCTGGATCACTCGCCGCAGCACGAAGCTGGAATGCACGCCGGTGACGCCGGGTATGCGGGTCAGGCGGCCAAGCAAAAAGCGCTCGTAGTAGGCCATGTCCGGGACCACCGCCTGGATCAGGTAGTCCGAATTCTGGCCCGTGACGACGCTGCATTCGATCACCTCCGGGTAGTCCTGCACCTGTGCTTCGAAGGCCTCGAAGCGATCCGGCGTGTGCCGGTCCATGCTGATGCTGATAAAGGCCGTCAGGGACAGGCCGAGGCGTTCCTGATCCAGTAGCGTGACATGGCCGCGAATCAGGCCGCTGTCTTCCAGGCGTCGCACGCGGCGGGCGCAGGGCGTGGGAGACAGCCCCACGGCTTCGGCGAGTTCGAGATTGCTGATGCGCGCGTTGGCCTGCAGCTGCGCGAGGATGCGCCGATCCAGGCGATCGAGGTTGGGTATAGTCATGGCAAATGCGGGCTTTGGCCGTCAAGTAGTGAATAACACTACTACAAGCTGAATCAGTAGTGAATAAGTTCGCGGCGAAGTCTTTTTGTCGCCCAGTTAGCGATTTTTCCCTACGGGACTGGCGCTACAATGATCCCACTGGTGCCAGCGCTGTCCCGCTCCGTCTGCATTACCCGGCATTCGGGTCGGTTACGCCCACAAGGTACGCCTGCCGGACAGCGTCGCCAGCCCCATTCCGCCCCGGTGCGTAAACCGTACCGGTGGATTCGGGTGCGGCTCCAGCGTCGACGTTTCTGAATTTGCAGCCCGGATGCCCCATGAGCAGCTTTGACCACCGCCGTTATCCCGCCTTTCCCCCCGTCCCCATGAGTGGCCGTCGCTGGCCCGATCGGCAGATTCGCCGCGCCCCTCGCTGGTGCAGCGTCGATCTGCGCGATGGCAACCAGGCGCTAATCGAGCCGATGACCAGGGCGCAGAAGTCGCGCATGTGGGACCTGCTCGTGAAACTCGGCTTCAAGGAGATCGAGGTGGGCTTTCCGTCGGCTTCCGGGCACGACTTTGCCTTCGTGCGGGACCTCATCGACAACAACCGCATTCCCGATGATGTGACGATCCAGGTGCTCACCCAGGCGCGGGAAGAGCTCATAGAACGCACCTTTGAGGCGCTCGAGGGAGTACCCCGGGCCATCGTTCACGTCTATAACTCCACGTCGACAGTGCAGCGGGAGCAGGTCTTTGGCCTGGACCGCGACGGAATTCGGGCCATCGCCGAAAACGGCGCCCGCCTGGTGAAGGAGCACGCCGCGCGCCACCCCGAGACGGAGTGGACCTTCCAGTACTCCCCCGAGAGTTTCACGGGCACGGAGCTCGATTTTGCCGTCGAGGTCTGCGACGCGGTTACCGAAGTCTGGCAGCCCACGCCGGAGCGCAAGGCGATCATCAATCTGCCGGCGACGGTGGAGATGAGTACGCCGAACGTCTACGCGGACCAGATCGAGTGGTTCTGTGATCACGTTGCGCGTCGCGACAGCATCATCGTGTCCCTGCACACGCACAACGACCGCGGCTGCGCCGTGGCGGCGGCGGAGCTGGGCGTGATGGCCGGCGCCGATCGCGTCGAGGGCACGCTGATGGGCAATGGCGAGCGCACGGGCAACATGGACATCATCACCATGGCCATGAACCTCTACAGTCAGGGCGTGGACCCCCAGCTCAGCCTCGGAGCCATGGATGAAATCATCGAGGTGGTGAAGACCTGCACCCAGCTGCCGGTACATCCGCGCCACCCCTACGCGGGAGAGCTGGTGTTCACCGCGTTCTCCGGCAGTCACCAGGACGCGATCAAGAAGTGTCTGGCGCGACGTCGCGGCGACGAAAGTGCGACCTGGGAAGTGGCCTATCTGCCCATCGACCCCGCCGACATCGGTCGCTCCTATCAGGAGGTCATCCGCATCAACAGCCAGTCCGGCAAGGGCGGTGTGGCCTATGTGATGCAGGCGGACCACGGTTACGACATGCCCCGCTGGCTGCAGATCGACTTCAGCGCCACGGTGCAGGCCTACGCCGAGGACACGGAGGGCGAGGTGGGGTCCGACGCCATCTACGACCTGTTCCAGCAGACTTACCTGCCCGCGAATCCCCGCTGGGAGCTGAGTGATTACCAACTCAGCCGCGCCGAAGGCGTGGACCGTCTGGAGCTCACGTTACAGGAAGGCAGCAGCCTCCATCAGCTGACGGGTTCCGGAAACGGGGTGGTTGCGGCCTTCGTGGATGCGCTTGAGAACCTCGTGGGCAAGCCCATTGTGCTGGTGGAATATAGCGAGCATGCGCTGTCCCACAGCGCCGATGCCGAAGCCGTGTGCTACATCCAGCTCAATATCGACGGCGAACGCTCCTGTGGCGCGGGGCGCAGCCACGACATCGTGCAGGCCTCCCTGCGGGCGATCCTCGGAGCCCTGAGCCGCTCACCGGCGGTGGCTCCATCCAGCGCCGCTGCCTGATAGCGCCTGCGCGCCACCGTCAGTAGGGGTGGCGCGCAAAGTACTCCCGCGCCGCGGCCATCACCTGGGGCGCCAGTAGCAGCGTGCTCACCATGGTGGGAATGGCCATCAGGCCATAGCAGCCCGAAATGATGTTGAAGACCACGTCGATGCTGACGCTGGCGCCGAACACCACCGTTGCGACGAAGACCCAGCGGAAGTGGTGCTGCCACTGGGCGCCGACCAGAAAGCCGAAGCACTTCGCGCCGTAGTACCAGCCCGTGAACATGGTGGTGGTGCTCAGAACCAGGGCCACGAAGGCCAGGGGGAACAGCGCGAAGCCGCCCATCTGCCCGACGAAGGCGTTGGCGGTGAGGGTGATCCCCGACAGCTCCCCCGGTGATTCCCAGGCCCCTGTGAGCAGGATGACGACGGCGGTGCAGGTGCACACGATCAGCGTATCGATAACCGGGCCGAGCATCGCCACCAGACCCTCGCGCACCGGTTCGCTGGTGCGTGCAGCGCCGTGGGCCATGACTTCCGTGCCTACGCCGGCCTCGTTCGAGAACGCCCCGCGGCTGATACCGATGAGCATGATGCCGACAAATCCCCCGCCCACCGCCTGGGGGCTGAAGGCTTCCGTGACGATGCTCGCGAGAATTCCAGGTACCGCCGCCGCGTTGCCGATGATCACATACAGGGTCATGAGCATGTAGACCGCAACCATGGCCGGCAGGGCGGCCACGGCCACCGCGGCGACCCGCGGCAGGCCCCCGAAGATGACGCCGGCGACGACGGTGGCGATGACGCAGCCGATTACCGGTCCCCCCCAGGGGGGCAGATCGCCGCCGAACATGGTGTCGCTGATCAGCGCCGTGAGTTGATTGGCCTGGAACATGGGCAGGGTGCCGATGAGGCCCGCCAGGGAGAACAGGATTGCCAGGGGGTAGAAGGCCCGGGGCAGCGCCTCGCGGATGATGTACATGGGGCCGCCCTGGAGCTGGCCGAGGCTGTCGCGACCGCGGTACATCACACCCAGGCTGCAGGTGAAGAACTTGGTGGCCACACCCACGATCGCCGATATCCACATCCAGAACACCCCGCCGGCGACGATGGCGAGGGCGACGCCGGCGATGTTCCCCAGACCCATGGTGCCCGACAGCGCGGCGGCGAGGGCCTGGCCGTGGGACAGCTCCCCCGGTTCCCCGGGCGTGTTATGGCGACCGAGCATGATGCCCACCGCGTGACCGAAGTGCCGGTAGGGCAGGCCGTGGGAGAAGAACACAAAAAACAGGCCGCCGCCGAGGAGCAGCACGACAAGGGGCGTACCCCAGACCAGGTTCACGAAAACCTCTGCGAGGCGTTCCAGTTGGGGCATGGCGCAGATCGTCAGAAAAGAGTAGCACCTTAGCACAGGCAGCCCGGACGCCCGGGGGGCGCTCGAATGGTCGAATGCCAATCACAGGGAGCCCCCACCATGCCCGACTCCGCCTTTCACCTTGCCCTGCCCGTGGACGATCTGGATGCCGCAGCCGCCTTCTATGGCGACGTGCTGGGTTGCCCCCGGGGACGCTCGTCATCCCGCTGGATCGACTACGACTTTTACGGTCACCAGCTGGTGGTGCACAAGGTGGCGACCGAGGACCTGCCCGCGGTGGCCCGGAATCCCGTGGATGGGGAGTCCGTGCCCGCGAGTCATTTCGGTGTGGTGCTGGACTGGGATGCCTGGGATGTGTTGCAGCAGACGATAGGCAGCGCCGGCCTCGACTACGTTATCGAGCCCGGCACGCGCTTTGCGGGTCGCCGCGGAGAGCAGCGCACCTGCTTCATCCGGGACCCGGCGGGCAATTATCTGGAGTTCAAGTGCTTTCGCAATCCGGAGATGCTTTTCGCCCGGGACGAGGACGCTTATGACTGATTGCGGCGGGGGTCGCCGGCTCCGCGCCATTGGTGCTCTGCTCCTTCTCCTGCTCCTGGCGGGCTGTTCGAGCACCACGTTCTTCTACAACCGTCTGGACCACCTGCTGCCCTGGTACATCGAGCGCTACGTGGATCTGGAGCGCAGCCAGCGTCAGCTGCTGGATGCGCAGCTCGCGCCCCTGCTCGCCTGGCACCGGAGAGAGGAGCTGCCGCGCTACCTGTCGCTGCTGCAGGAGTTTCGCGGGGCTCTCGAGGGTCCCGTGACCGCGGAGACGCTGGAGTATTTCAATCAGGGCATCGAAGCCTCCTGGGAGCGGCTGCGCGATCGCAGCGTGGATGATCTGCTGGCCCTGGGGAGTGACCTGAACGATGAGCAGGTAGGGGAGTTTTTTGCCTACCTGGAGCGGCGCCAGCGCAAGCTCGAGGACAAATACCTGTCCCGTGATGACGACGAGTTCTACGCGGATACCGGCGATGAGCTGCGGAACTTCGCCCAGGACTATCTGGGCCGCCTGAGCCGCCGCCAGCGCGAGGACCTGGAGGTGGCGGTGCGGTCCCTGCATCGCACGGATCGGGACTGGCTTGGGGAGCGGGCCCAGGGAATCGCAGCCCTGCGTGGGGAGCAGGCGCGCCTGCCCGGCTGGCAGGGGCGGCTCCGCGCCCTGGTTCGCGAGTGGGATTCCCGCGTCGACGACAACACCCGGCGCCGCTACGACCACAATGCAGCGGTGATGCGCGAGGCGCTGGCGAGGCTCCTGGACGGGCGCACGGACAAGCAGGATCGGCGCCTGCACCGGCGTCTTGGTGTGCTGGAGGAAGATTTCGAGCAGCTTATTGCCCCGGCGGACGATTGAGGCCCCGAGGGCCGCGGAGTCGGTAGTACCCGGGCAGCGGGCCCGGGTCGCTCAGCTGCGCTGGGTCAGGGTTTTGCGGAACACCTTGGAATTGCGCTGCAGGTTGTACAGCGCCTGGCGGGCGGGGGGCAGACTGTCCCGGGATGCCTCCACAAAGCCCTGCTCCCGGAACCAGTGTGCCGTCTGGGTGGTCAGCACAAATACGTGGTTCAGGCCCTGCTTTCGGGCCTCCTCTTCGAGTTCCCGGAGCAGGCGCTGGGCCCGGCCATCACCCTGGTAGGCGGGGTGGGAGACGATGCAGGCGAGTTCGCCCTCGCTCTGCTCCGCAAAGGGATAGAGTGCCGCGCAGGCTGTGATGCGGCCATCCCGCTCCAGAATGCGGAAGCGCCCGATCTCCGCCTCCAAGAGCTCCCGGGACCGCTTGAGCAGCACGCCGGATGCTTCCAGCGGCGCAATGAGTTCCAGAATGCCGCCGACGTCATTGATCGTAGCCCAGCGGGAGCCCTCGAAGGGGCGCTGGGTCACGAGGGTGCCGCTGCCATCGGTGGTGAACAGTTCCGTCAGCAGGGCATCGCGATCTTCGTAGCTGACGATCTGGCAGCGCTCCACACCGCCGCGACAGGCGCGGGCGGCAAGGGCCAGGATTTCGCTCTCGTCGGCGCTGGCCAGCGCAAGGGATTCGCTGTCGTCGGCAATGCACTGGCGGATGAGTTCCCCGGCTTCGTTGTGGAGTCCTTCTCCCGCGGTGAGCACGATGAGTTTCTCGGCCTTCAATGCCTGGGCCGCGCTGCC
>CAXBBA010000048.1:0-8814 GCA_963973805.1 uncultured Halieaceae bacterium
CCAACGTGACCTTCGAGACCAGTGGGGCCATCTCCCTGGCGATTGTCGATAACGCAGACGACACCTTCGATATCACCATAGACCTCGATGGCAACGTACTGGGGCAGGGTGATCCTGGCCCCGTGACCATCGTCGCCGAGGTGCTGCCCAGTGGATTGATCCGCGCGTTTGGTGAGCTCGATATCGCGGGCGTTGCTGCACCCTACCGGTTAGAAATAGACACGGACTACCGGGTAGAAGAAATAGAGGAAGAAGCCGTGACTGTTGTGACCTTCGATATTCCAGAGCTGCCGATAGTCGGCTTCAGGTCCCTTGAGGTGATCGGCATCATCAACGGTGGCACGGGGTACCTGGAGTACACGCTTAGTCTCTCCGGCGCAGATGAGGCGTTGGGAACGATCGCGATCTACAAGCCCTGATAGAGATGGGCGACTGAGGCGGTGCATTCAGGCAGGCGATCATTTGACTACCCCCGAGTCCTGCGGCGGAGCCGCAGCACACAGAGGCCGATACCCATAAGCGCGGCGGGTGCGGGTAGGGGAATTGATGTGCCCGTCGGCTCCGCGGGGGGCGGTGTGGCAAGGCCCAGGAACTGGCCGGAGCTGGAGAAAGCTTCTACGCCGGGGGCGAATGCCTGCGAATAGCTTGCCGTGTTTTCGAAGTCCGCGATGAAGTTCTCCAGGCCATCACCGTATTCGGGGTCCACGACGATGTTGGTGAAAACGAAGATGTCGAAGACTTCATAGTTCGAGGCGAGCGATACGAAACCGTTGAGGGACAGGAAGGCATCCTGCTGATCGAACTCCAGATCCGAGTTGATGCTGCGAAAAGCTGAATCATAGCCGTAGAACAGATTGGCATCGGAGTTGCGCAGCTCCTCCCCGTTGAAGGTGTCGTAGGTGGCCACCCCGGGTTTGTAGATCGCCATGCCGATGTCGTAGTACCAAAGGGGGTCGGGCACGCCTTCAATTCGCGGCGCTCCGCCCAGCGTCTCAAGGTATCCGTCTACGGCAAAGGAGAAGTTCCAGTTGGTGCCTTCGCCTCCGGTAACGGTAATGCGCTCCCCGAAGCCGCCGAAGGTCTGCATGTTGATGTTGTTGCCCAGGGAATTGATGTACATCTTGACCGTGCCATCATCGAGGCTCACACGGGAACGGGAGTTGCCGATGGCTCCCTGCACCTGGCTTTTGGTGGTGGCGCCGTTCACTTCGAGGCCATCCTGAAATTCCGCCGGGTAGTTCACGCGCAGCCCAGGCCTTACGTAATAGTTCGATCCCAGAGGGCCCGCACTTACTTCCATCGCCAGCAACAGTGCGCTGGCGCCTATCATCGTGATAAAGCGTTGTACTCTCATCGTTACTCTCCTTGGCAAAAGCCAGAAAATGTCATCCCTGCGTTCTCCCTACGCGCATTGCGGCAGCGAAGGGGCTCAGGTAATTGCAAGTGGAGCTGTACGTTGGGGTATGGGGATAGAGCCGAAACCGATGCCGCCTGTTGCTCTCCGGGGATTTGTTGCACCGACTTACTTTCATTATTAGACTCGCGGTTCCGGGCTCTGCCCTCAAATTGGTGAGTCCGCCATCGCACACCTGAATATCAGTCAGAGTCTGTCCTGGGCGGCCAGGCGCTTTGGCGCCCGGGAGGCGCTCGTTTTCGAGCAGCGCCGCTGGACCTACAGCGAGCTGGAGCGAGACGTTCACGCTCTGGTGGCGGGTCTGCGGGCCCGCGGGCTCGGTCCCGGGGACCGCGTTGCGGTTGTCGCCGGGAACAGTGCAGAGTATCTGATCCTGGCCCTGGCGCTGGCTCACATGGGGGCGGTGCTCGTGCCCCTGAATTGCAGGCTCCAGCCCCGGGAACTCGCGGTGCTCGTGCAGCGCAGCGCCGCGGTGGCCATTGCCAGCGACAGCGGGTTCGCGGCGGCGATCGACGCAGTGCTGGAGCGGGTGGGGGATGTCGGCCTGCGATTGGATCTGTCGGCGGGGCTGGGACACGGCTTTATCGCTCTCGGCACACTGATCGATGCTCACCGCGGTGCGGTCGAGGCTCCCTGGCCTTGCACCGATGCATCGCTGCTGCGGGTGATGTACACCTCCGGCACGACCAGTGCGCCCAAAGGTGTGCAGCTTTCCCACGGCAACTGCTGGGCCAATATGCACGCCCATGCGGTGGAGTTCGCCCTGAGCCATGAGGACCGGCTGCTTCTCGTGGCGCCGCTGTATCACGTGGGAGGCTTCGATATACCGGGGCTCAGCGTGCTTCACGCTGGCGGCACGCTCGTCGTGCAGCGGAGCTTCGACGCACCGCAGATGCTGCGCGCCATTGAGGAAGAGGTGGTCACGGGTACCACTCTGGTGGCGACGATGATGAGCATGATTCTCGAGGTGGCGGAGCACGAACACTGCGACGTTACTTCCCTGCGCTGGATCATCACCGGTCAGTTCACGCCGGCACTCTATCGCCGCGCTGCCGAGCTGTTTTCCAAGGCCAGCCTGCGCGAAGGATACGGCATGACCGAAAGCTGTGGTGGCGTGACCTACATGGACCCGAACCGCGCCGGGGACAAGCCCGGTTCCGTTGGGCTGCCCGTGCCGGGGGTGGAAATCGTTGTCGCGGACGAGGATGGGGAGCCTCTGCCGGCGGGTGAGACAGGTGAAATTCTGCTGCGGGGCCCCAAGATATGCGCGGGCTATGTGGATGACCCCGACGCCAGTGCCGCTGCGCTGCGAAACGGCTGGCTGCACAGTGGTGATGCGGGACGCTTCGACGAAGATGGTTTTCTCTATGTGCAGGACCGCATCAAGGACATGATCCGCAGTGGCGGAGAGAACATGTCCGCCTCAGAGATTGAGCAGGTGCTGATCTCTGCGGAGACCGTCGCCGACGCGGTGGTTATCGGTGTGCCGGACCCGCGCTGGGTGGAGGTCCCCGCCGCGTTCCTGGTCGCCGACAACGGAGTGCCCCTGGACTGGGAGAGTCTCCTACAACACTGCTGTGAGCACCTGCCCGGCTTCAAGATTCCCCGGGAGTTCTATCTTTTGGGGGAGCTGCCCCGAAATGAGAGCGCCAAGGTGCAGAAGGCGGAGCTGCGGTCCGTGGCGGGAACGCGGAAGCCCGATTGGAGGCGCCAGACCTGATCGGACCGGACTATCTACCTACCAGAGGGACCAGTGGCCGGTGGCGACAACGTATAGAGCGAGCAGTGCGTTGGTGGTCATATGGGCAACGACCGCGTCCATGAGCTGGCGACGGACGTAGAGTGCGCCCGCGAAGGCCGCGCCGGCGACGGTGCCCGCCTCATCACCGGTGAGCCGGTTTATGAGGTAGCCGCGAAACAGCAGTTCTTCAATGATCGGTACCGTAACCACGGCGCCGACAATGCGAAAAGCGATCCAAAGGATGCTCTGCAGTGCCGGGGCAGCAGACAGGGTTGCGGCGAAGGCGAGGTCCGCCTCGGGGTCCGGGGGAACCAGCAGCAACCAAATGGGCAGGAGCGCCGCACCGATCAGCACGGCCTGCCAGCGGATCGCTACGAGCAGCTTGCGGTAATAGGCACGGTAGACCCACAGCACTGCTGCGCAGGCGATCACCCGCAGCGGGTAGAGCCAGTCAAATTCATCGGTGAATGCCTGGGTCAGCAAGATCGACGACAAGAGGACGATGAACGGAAGGAGCAGCGCGGTAGCCGCGATGGAGGGAGCGGGAGTGGGAAGGCGCTGCTCGCCCGGATGGCTCTTCGCCTGCGCGTCTTCCCGGACAAAAAAGCGCGAGCGATGTACCAGCAGAATCAGGGCGAGGGTGGTCAGGACGAAGGAAATCCAGCCCGCCGCGGAATGGAAGCCCCCCAGGGCGATGCGGCTGGAGAATTGGGCACCGATGGCGATGAGGCTGACGATACGCAGCACGTTGAGGCCCCAGATTGTCAGCAGGCCGATGGGGAATAGCAGCAATGCGCGGGGAAAACGCAGGGTGTCCCGGTACAGCCACAGATACATGGTGAGGAACAGGGTGACGAGAGCGATGCCCTCGTAGCCGGAGCACTCCCGTTGGATGCTCACCACAAAGGGTGGTACCCCGAGTTGTTTCTGTGTGATGTCAGCGACGATGGGGTCGAAGAATACGCCCAGGAGCTGTTGGCAGGCCTGGAACGTCAGGTCGCCGAGCAGATCCGCGTAGGTTCCGATCTCGCGCCCGAGGAACCAGCCCAGGACGCCGAGCATCAGGGCGCTACCGATCCAGCGCCACTCCCGCAGCACAAGGTCGCGCCAGAACGCCAGGGGAAATGCGCTGAGCAGCCACGAGGCAATGGTGGCGCCGGCCAGGGCAAACCACGCCATCACGCCAAAGTTCAGAAAGAAGTGTCGCGAGTACGCGTAGTGAAATATGAGCCAGGTAACCAGCACGAGGAGGGCGAAGGCGGCTCCGTGCACCAGCGGCATGAAGCGCCAGGGGCGGTGGCCGGCGTGGGTGGTGATCAGAGCGAGGACTGACTGCCTTCGGTAAATGCCCAGAAATACCAGCACCGAGGCCGCCGTCAGCGCCAGCTTCAGCATCGCGCCGGTGTGCCCGAACAGAACGAGCAGCTTATAGGTGTTGGGTATGTGGCCGGTGTCGAAGCGCACCGTTAGCGCCACTACCTCGCACAGCAATAGCGCTGTAAGGACGCTCAGACGTCGCAGCGGTAGCGGCTCAGTGCGCCCCCCGGGTGTGGAGGGGGGCGGGGAAGCGGCGGTTTCTATTTTTTCTTGCGACGGCGGTCAGCGACCAGGGCCGTAACGCCCATCACCAGGCCGAGCGCCAACGGAGCCATGCCGGCGTCCATTTCCGGTACGTTGTGACCGCCACCGTTGCCGCCGCCGTTATATCCGCCGTTATATCCGCCGCCGCCGCGACCCGCGTGGGCGCCGGCGCTGAGCAGTGCGGTGGTCGCCAGGACCGCGATTACTTTCATGATTCCCCTGGAGTTCATTTTTTCTTAACCCTTGTTGGTGAATTCTCATTCAAAAATACGCAAAATATTCACCATCAATGCAGATTCACATATAAATCAAGGGGATAGTGAATGTGTCGCCCCAGGAGGCCGGGCCCCGGAGCGAGAAAGTGTAAAATTATTTGACTCTGTGTCGTGGCTCCCGGGGCGGGGCAGTGTGAACCACGTCACCGAATGTCGCATGGGCTTCGGCCGACTCCCGGTGGCGGTGCATCGGGTTAACACTTGCTGCTCATTCCGCGTTAAGATTGCCGCCGTCCACGAATCGGGCCTTTTGGTACGCCTCCGGCATCATCGTACTTCCCCCTCGTTTTGACCAGTAATGGCAGAGGTTTACGAGCACGCCGGTTAAAAAGACTGCGTCACGCAGCGTTGGTATCAGGAGTTCTGCGTGGGTAGCGACGTTCTCTCCGTCGGCCGTTTCGGTGGTCGGGGGCAGGGCGTTTGACCCCCGAGCCAATTGCTGCGCGCTATCAGATTTGCAGGAGCGTTCATACCATGACGTCAGCCCCCGACCTGTCCGTATACGGAATCCACGACGCCACCGAGGTGATCTACAACCCCTCCTACGACCAGTTGTACGCCGAGGAAACGCGTCCGGAGCTGGAAGGATTCGAGAAAGCGCAGGTGACGGAGCTGGGCGCCGTCTCAGTCCGCACCGGCATCTTCACGGGGCGCTCGCCCAAGGACAAATACATCGTCTACGATGATGTGAGCAAGGATACGCTCTGGTGGAACACGCCGGAGAACCCCAACGACAACAAGCCCCTTTCCCCCGAAGTCTGGGAGGACCTCAAGGCGCTGGTGACGGAGCAGCTTTCCGAAACCCGTCTGTTCGTCGTCGATGCCTTCTGTGGTGCCACGGAGCAGTCGCGCCTGAAGGTGCGCTTCATCATGGAAGTGGCCTGGCAGGCGCACTTCGTCACCAACATGTTCATTCGCCCCACGGAAGAAGAGCTCGCAAACTACGGCGAACCCGACTTCGTGGTGATGAACGGCTCCAAGACCAGTAATCCGAACTGGGAAGAGCACGGGATGAACTCCGAAGTCTTCACGGTATTCAACATGACCGAGAAGGTGCAGCTCATCGGCGGTACCTGGTACGGCGGGGAGATGAAGAAAGGCATCTTCTCCATGATGAACTACTACCTGCCGCTGCAGAACATGGCCTCCATGCACTGCTCCGCTAATATCGGTGAAGATGGCGACACGGCTATCTTCTTCGGCCTGTCCGGTACGGGCAAGACCACCCTGTCCACGGATCCCAAGCGTCGCCTCATCGGTGACGACGAGCACGGTTGGGATGACGAAGGCATCTTCAACTTCGAGGGCGGCTGCTACGCCAAGACCATCAAGCTGGACAAGGAGAGCGAGCCGGATATTTACAATGCGATCCGCCGCGATGCGCTCCTTGAGAACGTGGTGGTGGACGAAAACGGCAAAATCGATTTTGACGACAACTCTGTAACGGAGAACACCCGTGTCTCCTATCCGATCTACCACATCGACAACATCGTCAAGCCCGTGTCCCGTGGTGGTCATGCGAAGAAAGTGATCTTCCTGACCGCGGATGCCTTTGGCGTACTGCCCCCGGTCTCGCGCCTGACCCACGATCAGTGCAAATATCACTTCCTGTCGGGCTTCACCGCCAAGCTGGCGGGTACGGAGCGCGGCGTTACCGAGCCCCAACCTACGTTTTCCGCCTGCTTCGGCAAGGCGTTCCTGTCGCTTCATCCTGTCAAGTATGCCGAGGAGCTGGTGCGCAAGATGGATGCGGTGGGCGCCACTTCCTATCTGGTGAACACCGGCTGGAACGGCACCGGCAAGCGTATCTCCATCAAGGACACGCGCGCGATCATCGATGCGATCCTCGACGGTTCCATCGAAGAGGCCGAGACAATCCAGCTGCCCATCTTTGATCTCGCGGTGCCGACGGCGCTCCATGATGTGGACTCCAGTGTGCTGGACCCGCGCCAGACCTACACGGACCCGGCGGAGTGGACCGAGAAGGCGACCAAGCTGGCCTCCATGTTTGTCGAGAACTTCCAGCAGTTCACCGATAACGAAGACGGTGTGGCGCTGGTCGCGGCGGGGCCAAAGCTAGGCTGAATCGAATTCAGGGTTCAGCAACAGGGGCGCGAAATCAGCGCCCTTTTTTGTGGGCGTCCAGCGGGCGAAGCTCAAGTTCGGAGGGGGGATGACGTCAGATGGAGCTGCACCCCGGAGAATGCGCGTCGATTTGGCCACATCCGACACTGTCCAGTGTCTGAACCCAGGACAAACGCTCCCGAATAACACCGAATCCAGCTGTCTGTGCTGCTGATCCGTGACCAAATAGGGTAAGATTGTGACCTGCGTCACATTTCCAGAAAAAACTTCTCGCCACCAGTGTCCGATTGCTTGTCGGAGAGGGCCTTTTTTGGATGGAGCGCAGCTGAAACCCTGAAGCCAGTCACAAAGTTTAGCGTGAATTCGATGTCCAGCAGCTCCCAGTTTCGAACGACGATGGTAACCACGCCCGACGACCTGGCCGCGGTGCATGCTCTTCGGTATCAGGTCTATTGCGAAGAGCGGGGATTTCTCGACGGTGATCGCTTTCCCGAGAACCAGGAATTCGATGAGTTCGACCGCCGCTCCGCACACTTTGCCGCCTTCGATGAGCAGGGCGAGGTGGCAGCGGCCGCGCGCCTTGTGCTGTCCGCCGAGGGCGAGGCGCTCCCGTACCAGCAGTTCTGCTCAGTCTACGACGATGTCGAGCTGCCCCGGGCCGGGCGCGCGGTGGAGATTTCCCGTGTGGTGCTCAATCAGGGCTACCGGCGTCCACCCGCGGGAGGCCCCGCAGGCAGCGTGATGATGGGTGTTTACCGCCAGATGTATCTGTATTGTCGCGAAAACGGCATTGAGTACTGGTACGCGGCGATGGAGCGTCCCCTGATGCGGCTGCTGGGGACCTATGGCTTTGGCTTCAGGCAGATCGGTCCCCGGGCCGACTATTTTGGCCCCGTCGCGGTGCATCTGGCGCACGTATCCGAGCTGCTGCAGCCCATGGCGTGCCGCCACCCAGAGCAGTATGCCTGGTTCACGAATCGTAGCCGGGACTTCGCTGCCGCGGCCTGAAGGCCGGGCCAACCCTTCGCCAGCGAAGACTCAGGCCCTGGGGCTGGCAAATGCCGCCGCCGCCACCGCCGTATCCATGAAGTCCCGGAAGCGAATCCAGCGTCCATCCTTCACGGTGATCACGTGGGCAAAGTCCGAGCGAAAATCCACGCCGGTGGATCGCGCCGTCAGGTGTAGCTGCCCTGTCACGGTCACCATGTCGCCGTCGACGAGGAACTGTTCTGGCTCGAACTGGTGTATGTCCACGCTGCTCAGCACCGTCTCAAAAAACTTTCGCGCTTCTTTGGCGCCCCGGTAGTCGCCCGCATAGGGGATGGCCTCAGGGCCATAGAACTGAATGCGCACATCGTCGTGTAGCAGGGCGACGATGCCATCGACGTCTTTCTCTCCAAAGCGGGAGAAAAGTTGCTGCGTAACCTCGATCGGGGTGGAAGCCATGGTGCACCTTCTAATTATGTCGTTAGGACATATAGTCTCCACGACATAATAAGGCCTGTCAAATCCCGGGGACTAAGCCCCGTTGTCAGTCTTCCCGATGCTCGAGGCGCAGCGTTTCATCGACGATGCGGGACAGCATGCGGATGCCGGAGCGAATTTCCTCGGGGCTCATGTTCTCGATAATACGCAGGATCACGTCCTCCGAGCGCTGCACCATGGCCTCGATGTGGCGTTCCCCTTCCCGGGTCAGGGTGACCAGCTTCTCTCTGCCG
>CAXBBA010000049.1:0-8772 GCA_963973805.1 uncultured Halieaceae bacterium
AAGGCGCGGCTCAGCATGAGAGGACCGAAGAAGTTGGTGTCCATTTCAGCCCGCGCTGTACTGATGTCCGGCGCCTTCAGCAACGTCGTTCCCCCAAAATAGCCCGCGTTGTTCACCAGCAGCTGCACATCGTCGCGGGTCGCCGCGAGCTCGTTGATGCGAGCCTCGTCCGTCACATCGAGCTGCACCAGCTCCACGCGCTCGTCATCGCCGTCAATTTCGAGGTCCGGCGCTTGCGGGTTACGGCAACAGGCATAGACCTTCTTCGCGCCGCCTTCGAGCAGCGCCTGCACAAATGCCGCACCGATTCCACGATTGGCGCCCGTTACCAGCGCCGTGACGTTTTCCAGTTCCATGGGGTTCTCCTGCCTAGTCTGCGCAGAGCACGGCGGCGGTCGGTTCCGCGGCGTACAGCGCCGCGATCTCGTCCGGGCGGTGCTCTGCCGTAATGCGTTGGTTGATGGTGCCTTTGTCCGATATCTCATGGCGCTGCGGGTCCGGCAGGCGCTCCATGAAGGCGAGGCGGCGAATGACGGAACTGTTCCCCGGGTTCGCTGCGTTGTAGGCGGCGAGACGTTCCGCCAGCATCGCCCGAAGCTTCGGATGCTCCATGGGGCTCCCGGTTCGCGCGTCGTCCCCCAGTACTTCGGCTATCGCCGTCGCATTGGGAACAAGCAGCGCCGCGAGGTAGTTCTCGTTGATGCCGCATAGCAGGATGTCACTCACCAGCGGTGAGAGGGCGGCGAGGAGCTGCGCGCGCACAGCGCCGGAACGCACCCAGGTGCCGGAGTTCAGCTTGAACTCCTCGACCAGACGCCCGGCGTAGGCCAGGCCCTGGGAGGGATCTTCGGGATCGTGGAAACGCGCCGCGTCACCCGTGATAAAACAGCCCTGCTCATCGAAGGCCTCGCTGCTCGCCTTGAGGTTGTGCAGATAACCCCGCATCACGTTGGGGCCGCGCAGACGAATCTCGTAGCGGTCGTCCTCCAGGGGCACCAGGCGGGTTTCCACACCGGGCATGGGCAGGCCGATACCGACCAGGTCCGTGGGAAAGTAGATCGCCATGCAGCCGGAACTGCTCTCGGTCAGGCCGTAGCCCGTGGTCATCATGACCCGGTATCCGCAGGCGTCCACGGCCATGGTCTGCAGTGCATCCATCACTGGCTGGGACAGGCCGGCGCCACCGTAGAGCATCAGGCGCAGGCGCGAGAAGAAGGTTGCGCGCAACGCCTCATCCTGCTGCAGGGCCTCCACGAGCATGCCGTAGCCCAGGGGAACATTGCAGAAGTAAGCGAGGGGTATGTCCCGGAGATTGGCGATCGTTTCGTCAAATAGTCCCGGGACCGGCTTGCCATCATCGATGTAGAGCGTGCCGCCGAATACCGCGGCCGCGTAGAGATTGAACGCACCGGAGGCATGACTCCAGGGCAACCAGTCGAGCATCAGATCAGACCAGCCCGCCGCCTTGCCCAGCATCTGCCAGGCCTGGTGCAGGTTACTCAGGATCATGCGCTGGGACTGGGGTACCGCCTTGGGCTTGCCGGTGGAGCCCGAGGTGAGCATGTACGCGGCGGCGGCATCGGGGTCCGCGCTCTGGAGATAGACAGCGGGGCTCGTTGCGAGCAGGGTGCCCAGGTTTTCCGTGCCAGCCCAGTCCTGCCGCGATGCCTCGGCGACGATAAGCGTTCCCGGTTCCCGGGCCAGGAGCCCCTCGGCGGCCGCAATCTGCGCCGTCGTCTCGGCGAAAAGGAACGTCGGTTGCACCAGCTTCAAGACGTACTCAAGGCGACTGAAGTCACCACCCGCGGCGACATATCCCGCGCTCACGGGGCAGATAATGACCCCTGCGGCCATCGCGCCGAGGCGAATGAGCACATGCGCGAGGGAGTTCCCCGTGAGGATAAGCAGCACCTGCCCGCGGGCACCGCGAGCCTGGAACCAGGAGGCGATCGCTTCCACCTGATCCCGCAGCTGGCTGTAGGTGATGGTCTGCCACGGCGCCCCGGCCACCGCTCCGCCGGGGCCCCGGCGCGCATAGGCGACCTTGTCGGGCTGGGCCTCGGCCTGGTTGCGGATGTGGCTGAGTATCGTCGGCTCGAAGGTCGCCAGGCTCTCACCATGGCGCAGCCAGATGCTGCCGTCGTCGTCTCGCCGGACGCGCAGGTCCATGGGCGGTAAATCGTTCGGCCGATAGGAAGCGTCACGCCAGCTTCGTGCGGGGTCAGTCATGTTTGTCATCTGCCTGTTGGAGCCCTCGCGCGCCTTCACTCGAAGCGCCGCAAGGGGATATGCTTTATTGGTCTTGTTATAAAAGATACTATTGCTTCGCCAGATCGGCAAGACATGAAGCTGCCATCACCATAAGAAACCAGCCGCCCGCGTGCTCTGAGCACCGGGCCCAGGAGCCAACAATGACCGAAGAACAACAATCCCAGGCAAGCAGCCAGCGCGCCACCGTCGAAGCGCTCATCGCCGCCTGGAAGCGCAAGGACGTCCAGGGAGTGCTGGATCTGCTCTGCGACGACGTGGAGTATCACTATCTCGTGGGCGAACGACCCCTCGTCGGCAAGGAGTGGGTCGCGCGCTTCCTCGAACGCTTCAAGGAGCATATCGGCGAGAACAACCAATGGCGCATCGCCAGGTGCGCAGAGGCGGGGAACCTGCTGCTCGTCGAAGGCATCGATGACTACGAGGACACCGAAGGGAACCATATTCGCTACCCCTACATGGGCGCCTTCGAGTTCCGCGACGGCCCGCGCACCAGCCTTCCCGGGTTTCCATATCCCGATTCCAGTCGAAGGCCATGCGCCGATGGGTGATGCGCCACTCACCGCCGCGGCGTTCGAACTTGTCCTGCAGGCGCCCCCCCGTCAGCGTATCCGTGGTGGCTTCACCCTCGCCCACGCGGGCGAAGGTAAGCACATAGGTCTCGACCCAGGCCACATCGCCGTCGAATTCCATATGACTGCTGCCCAGGTAATGCGCCAGGGGACCCATGAGCGGCAGACGCTCCAGCGCTCCATCGATGTACTCCTTCGCGGGCCCGCTGTAGGTGCTGCCATGCTCTTCGATGGCACCCTCGTGGTAGCAGCTTCGCAGGAGCTCCCCGTCCGCGCGATCGACACCGCGGGCATAGCGCGCAAGCACCTCCAGGATCTCCTGGCGCGCCAGGAATCGAGCGAATTTGTCGGCTTGTTCTTCGCTTTGTGTAGTCATGATTTATTTTTCTCCACGGTGAAAAACACTGGTCAATTGCCCCGTTCCTGTTTATCTTAGGCCCCTCAAGTTTTGTTATGCAACCTACAACAATGAATAACGTCGAAGCCAACCTTGAACTTGCCCGCCGCTTTGTGGACGCCCTGAACGCCAACGACGGCGACGCGGTGCGGGAGATTTACGCTCCCGACGCGCGCATCTGGCACGCCTTTGAAGAGGGTCTGCAGAGCGTCGATATGAATATACGCACCCTCGGCTGGATGCACCGCAAGATGCCAACGCTGAACTACGAACTGGTGCGCCTCGAAGCGCTGCCCTTTGGCTACCTGCAGCAGCACGTGCTGCGCGGCAAGACCGCCGGCGGTGACGAGGTGGCCCTGCAGGCCTGCGTCATAGTGACGGTCGAGAACGGGCGCATCGCAGCGCTCGAGGAATACCTGGACCCGGCGCAGGTCGCGGTGCTCCAGAACGCCTGAGCATCCGTGAAGGAAAACCCTCCCCATCCACCGTGGTACAACGGCGCCACACCGTCGGCGGCGGAGAGCGTACTCTCCCAGGTAGTCCGCCGACGCGCTGACGCAGCGCCCACAGACATCCTGGCGATGTTCCCCGATGGTAGCGAGTGGACCAGCCGGGATACCCGGGACCGCATGGAAGCCGCCGCCGCCCTGCTGGCGGAACACGGCGTGGAACGCGGCGACGCCGTGGCTGCATGGCTGCCCAACGGAGCGGACCTGCTGCAACTCTGGCTCGCCTGCAGCCATATCGGCGCCGTATTCGTCCCCCTGAACACCGATTACCGGGGCAGCATTCTTGCTCACGTGCTCAGTGAGTGCCAGCCCAGACTGCTGGTACTGCACCCCAACCTCGTTGAGCGCCTGGACCTCCTGGAGCAGAACCCGGCGGCGACGGTCCTGGTTTGCGGGGCTACGAACGGGAGCACCCCCTACGCATCGGTCGCCGAACTGCCCCAACGCCCGGAGGCCCCCGTTGCGGCAGCGGATTTGCAGCCCTGGGACCCCCACATGGTGATCTTCACCTCGGGCACCACGGGTGCCTCGAAGGGCGTTCTTTGCCCCTACGGACACATCTACGCTACCGCGCAAGCCACCTATGGCTACCTGAATACCGAAGATACGATGCTCACCGAATTGCCCATATTCCATGTGGGGGGTGCCGCGTCTGTGGTTGCGGCGCTGTGTAACGGCGCGCGCCTGGCGGTTTACCCGGGCTTCAGCACCCAGACCTACTGGGAGCGGGTAGCGAAAGTGCAGGCGACCTCCACGTCGGGCCTGATTGGCTCCATGGCGGACTTCCTCGCCTCCGCGCCGGCATCGGAGCACGATGCCGACAATTCCCTGCGCATCCTGACGCTGATGCTGACGGAGCAGGCCATGGGCGTAGCCCGGCGCTTCGACTTCCAGACCCTGTCGGGCTTCAACATGACGGAGATGTCCGGCCCCCTGATAACCGAGCTGGACTGCCAGGTCGCCGGCTCCCTGGGGCGCCCGCGCACCGGCTGCGAATGCCGCGTGGTCGATGAACACGACATGCCCTGCGCCGACGGCGAGGTGGGGGAACTGATCGTACGCCACGAACATCCCTGGACCCTCTTCGCCGGTTACCTGAATCGCCCCGACGCTACCGCACAGGCCTGGCGCAATGGCTGGTTCCACACGGGAGACCTGGTGCGCCGCGATGCGGATGGCAACTACTTCTACGTTGACCGCAAGAAGGACGCGATACGCCGCCGCGGCGAGAACGTGTCTTCCGCGGAGGTGGAGGCCGAGGCCCTCGCCCACCCCCAGGTCCACGAGGCCTGCGCGGTAGCCGTACCCAGTGAGCTGGCGGAAGATGAAATCCTGCTGGCCTACGTCAGCGCCGACGGCAGTCTATCGCCGAAGGAACTCGCCGAGTTCCTCGCGCCCCGCATGCCCCACTTCATGGTTCCACGCTATTTCCGTCCCGTGCGGGAACTGCCCCGCACCCCAACCAACAAGGTCCGCAAGGTTGCCGTACGCGAGTCCGGCATCGACGAGGACACCTGGGATCGCGAGGCCCATGGCATGGTGCTGAAACGCACGCGCTTCTAAGCACTGTTCCACCGGCTGACCCCAAGCCCCTGTTCAGACAAACCAACCATAAGAGGATTACCCCATGCGTCAGTCCCCATCAAACCACACCGGAATACTGCCCCGCCGCCTCGTCGCCCTGAGCGCAGGCCTGGCCATCGCGCCGGGCGTCTTCGCCGAGGATGCGCCCCTGGTCGTCGCCCACAATATGGTCAACGCCTGGAACGATCTGGATGCCGATGCCATCGCCGAACTGTTTGCCGAGGATGGCACCTTCCAGAGCATGATGATGGACGAGGGCCTCCAGGGGCGCGAAGCCATGCGGGAACACTTCACGCGCCTGCTCGCGGGAGCGACCATGCTCAAGCTGGAGCTGCGGAACATTGCCGAGAACAATGGCAGCGTGTTCCTGGAGCGCGTGGACTACTTCACCTACAAGGGCAAGGAAGGCTCCCTTCCCGTCGCCGCGGTGCTGGACATCAAGGACGGTAAGGTTAGCGCCTGGCGCGAATACTACGATCGCTCCGCCCTCCTGCGGGAGATGGGCATCGCCGAAGGCGAGCACTGAGACGCCAGCTTCCGGCCGCCATCTCCGGCGGCCACAAAAAAGGGGGTGGTATAAACCGCCCCCTGTCCGCAAGGCCCCTCATCACCAGCGGTAAGCGAATTCCACTCCATAGCTGCGTGGCTGCATGTACAGCGCTATGTCGCCGCCCAGGAACTCGATGACGTTGGCCCGGGCTTCCTCGTCGGCCAGGTTCCGACCCCAGAGCGCCACGCTCCAGTTGCGATTCTCCGGTGCGAAGCCGATGCGACCGTCCAGCAATCCGTAGGCGTCTTCCCAGGACACACTGGTATGGGCCCAGGGCATCTCGTCCTGCCAGGTGTAGGAGAGGCGGAATTTCAGGGCGTTGCCGAAGTCCGCCAGACTCGCCGTGTACTCCAGCCCCGTCGATATCTGTGTATCCGGCGTACGCTGCAGTTGGTTGCCGGAGAAGTCTCCCGTACTGATCACGTAGTTCTCGTATTCCGTGTCCAGGAAGGACCCGTTGAGCCAGAGCAGCAAGCCATCCGTCGCCGCGAAGCTCAGCTCCAGCTCCATGCCCTGGATCTTCGCGTCGGACGCGTTGGATACGATATTGCATAGACACACGTCATTGGTGAACTCCACCTGCAGATCTTCGTAGTCCATGGAGAAGATCGCGCCGTTGACGCGCAGGCGATTGTCGAGGAACTCGGACTTCAGTCCCAGCTCCATGCTCAGCACGGTCTCCGGGTCATAGGGCGTGATCGCGCCCAGCGTGTTGGGCGGCGTATCCTGGAATCCCCCGCTCTTGTAGCCCTGGGACAGGCTCGCGTAGACCATCATGTCGTCGTTGATCGTATACTCGAGAATCCCCGAGAACGTGAGCTCGTCCCAGCTCTCGTCGTAGGGGGTGCTGTAGCCACCACCGAGGGGATAGGGCGTGAGGCCACCGGCGCCGTCGGGCTCCCCGGTCAGGGGAACGATGGGGATCGGGTCCGTCGGGTTGAACTTGTCCCCGGTGGCATTCACGAGGCCGCGGATATCGCCGTCGATTTCGTCTTCGGTGTAGCGCGCTCCCAGGGTCAATTTGAGGGCGTCGGTGATCTGGTAGCCCACCTGGCCGAACACGGCCCAACTCTCCGTGGTGGCATCATTGAACCAGGCGCTTTCGCCGTTGAGGCTGCCGAACGCCGAGGGCACGACGCTGTTGAATATGATCTCGCCCCAGAAGAGGTCATTTTTCTCTACGTCATCCTTCTGGAAATAAACGCCGGCAATGTAATCCAGGGCGCTGTCCTCAAAGTTCGAGACCAGACGAAACTCCTGCACAAACTGACTGAGGTCCTCCGCCTCGCGCACGGGAAAATCAAACGCCAGCCCGAGGCTCGTGGCGAGGCCCATGTCGCCGTCTGCGAGCGCGCCGTAGAACAGGGGCTGAAGACCCGGCGCATCCGGTCCGAGACCAGTCTGGGAATACTGGCTCTCGCCTTCACCGGCGCGGTAGTTCGTCAGGGATATCAAAGTCGCATTTTCGAAGCCCTTCTCGAGTCGCAGGGTGACGTTGTATGCCTCCCGCTCGTAGAACTGGCTGCTGTCCCCGGCCTGCGTGGTGTACTGCACCGTTTCGGGAGCGCAGTTGCGGATACCGGTAATACCAATGGCTTCGCGGGCGATGGCCCAGGGGTTGCCGTTCTCGCCAATGGCGCAGGTACCGTTGCCGTCGTCCTCCATGTACTCCAGGATCAGCCTGCCCTCGAAGTCATTGTCACCATCGTAGAGAAAGGAAACGCGGGCCTGCTTGCTCTCGATATTGTGCAGGGACCGGCCCGTGACCACGTCTTTGGCGAAACCATCGTTCTCGCGGAACTGCGCCGCCACCCGCATCGCCAGCTTGTCGTTGATCGCCGTGTTGAAGTGCCCCGACAGCAGGCGAGCGTCCATGTTGCCCACCTGGGCACGCAGGGAGCCACTGGTTTCAAACTCCGGCTTCGCCGTGATGATGCTGATGGCACCGCCCACGACGTTTTTGCCCAGGAGCACGCCCTGGGGGCCGCGGAGGATCTCGACGCGCTCCAGGTCGTAGAAGTCCATGTTCATCAGGCCCATGCGCCCGACCACGACTTCGTCAAAGAAGATTCCCACGGAGCGAGATGCACTGGGTGCGTCGAGGCGAGTGTTCATTACCCCCCGGATATTCAGCTCCATATCAAAGGGGGTGGGGTTGGTGAAGGAAATACCTGCGGTCTGCTGGGCGAGATCGCCAGTGCTGAACACCTGCGCCTCTTCCAGGTTGCGCCCGGAAAACGCACTGATGGAAAGGGGCGAATCCTGCAGCCCCACCTCGCGGCGCTGGGCGGTCACCACCACTTCCTCGAGCTGTGCCATGGCCTCGGGTGCGACCCCAACGGACATAGCACCGGCCACCGCCAGATACAGCGGTGACAGGGCAAAGATGGATCGTTGCACCGCGTTGCGTGCATGGTTTTTCGTGGGGGAAAGGGTATTCCCTTTGTGTGCTGTCATGGAGCGCATCCTTTTCTTATCGTTAGTTCGTGCTTCGGGTATGCTCGATTCGTTAACTTGCATTAACGAACCTTTGGCGAGATTAGGTGGCGACCCTGTGCTTGTCAACTCCGCCAGGGGGGAAAAGTTGCCAAATTGGGAGGGCCCCAGCCGCGGCGTGTATACTCTGGAAATTGTCCTTCGCCAGAACCTGCCGCAATGGGAATTTAGTGACTGCTAACAGCACCCCTGCCGTAAATGCGCTGCACACCAGGGCGAGCTCCATCACCCGCGCCCTGGACCAGGTCGGTGACAAGTGGTGCTTGCTGATCATTCAGGAGGTGTTCTGGGGCATCAACACATTCAGTGGCATGCTGGAAGCAACGGGGGTTTCCCGCGGCGTGCTTTCGGATCGCCTCAAGTGGCTGCAGCAAATCGGTTGCTTGCATAAAGAGT
>CAXBBA010000050.1:0-8734 GCA_963973805.1 uncultured Halieaceae bacterium
CAGCGCATCGACGGGCGTACGGGCGCGGTCCGGCTCGCGCCAGCATTCCTGCCCTGCTCCGATGAGTACCGGCTGCCTGTCCCAATCCATCACGTGTTCCATGGTCCCTGAAGGCGGCGCTTTATATCACAGAGATCGCTATTCGTCAGCGCTGTTTTTCCGAATCAGATTCCCCTGCGCCGAGACGCCCCCTGCTCCCCCCCCGGGATCAGGAAGGAAAGCGCTCTTCCAGGAAATTGCTGATCGCTGCGGTGGCGCGGGCATCCGCGACGGGGTTGTACACGGTGCCCATCTCCGGGTCATTGGCCGCGGGGTTGGTGAAGGCGTGCTGCGTACCGCCATAGGCGTGCACCTGCCAGTCGGCGCCCGCCGCCGAGAGTTCCGTCGCCAGGTCGAGCATACTCTGGGGCTCGGCCATGGGGTCGTCGTAACCGTGGAGGCAGAGTACGCTCGCCGATATCGGCGTGCCCGCCACGTTGTCCGCCGGCATGAACAGACCGTGGATCGAGATCACTCCCGCCACGTCCGCCCCCGTGCGGGCGAGGTCGAGGACGCAGAGCCCGCCAAAGCAGTAGCCCATGGCCGCACAGTGCTGGCCATCGACCTGATCAAGCGCCCGCAGTACCTCCAGGGCACCGGTGATGCGCGCCTGGAGCTCCGCGCGGTTCTCCACCAGCGGCGTCATGAGCGCAGCGTTTTCTTCCGTGCTGTTGCCCCGGATGCCTTTACCGTACATGTCCAGAACGAAACCCACATAGCCCTGGGCCGCGAGCCAGCGGGCCTTGTCCTGCTCAAACTCCCCCGCACCACCCCAGGCGTGGGCCACGAGCACCCCCGGGCGCGGCCCCGGAATCGCGTCGTCCCAGGCGACGAATGCCTCGTAGGTGGCACCATCGATATCGTAGTCAAGAAACTGTTCCTGCATGGCCATGAGCTGGTCTCCGTGTTTAAAACGTGGCGGGTATGGGAATTTGTCGGGGTATCACGCGACGACGCGGATCCGCGGCGGACCCTCGCCCCGCAGCACCCCGTGGAGCTCCGAATCGTCGTCCCCGTGCAACAGGTCCAGCAGAAAATGCAGCACATCCTCACTGATCCTTTGCCCGGGCACGAGCACGGGAATCCCCGGCGGATAGGGTACAACCTGATCTGCTGCCGTGCGACCGATGAGCTCGCGATTGATACCGTGGCGCTCATCGCTCAGGGGCATCGATTTTGTGGGACCGAAGTAGGCACTGCGCGGCAGCTGACAGATCTCTCCCAGCGCCGGCAGCACCGGCGCGCGGTGCACCGGTGCCTCGGCGTTGCAGGGCTGGCGCGCCAGGCTGCGCAGGGCGCTGAGCAGGCGCAGCACCTTGCTCTGCGTCGTGCCCAGGGTCACCAGCACCGACAGCGTATTGTGCGTGACCTTCTCAACCTGAATGGCATAGTGCTCATAGAGTTCGCGCTGGATATGGCGGGCACTGCAGCCCGACGCACTGACATCGATGGTGAGCTTGAGGGGATCAAGGCGGATGCCATCGTCCTGCAGCTCCCGGGGCAGCATCTCATCCAGCGTCAGAACGCGGAAACGCCCGGTTTCACCGATGCCCCGGCGCAGTTCCCCGGCGTGGGCAATGCAGCGCGAGAGCCGTGCATAGCCCTCCATGCTCATCTGCTTTCGCGCCACGTCCAGGCTCGCAATGAGGCCGTACTGGGGACTGGTGGAGGTGTGCATGTTCAGGTGTTCCCGAAAACGCGCCTCGTCAAAGTTCGGGTCGCCCACATGGATCATGCTCGCCTGGGAGAATGCCGAGAGCATCTTGTGCGTGCTCTGGGTGACGTAGTCCGCGCCACTCTCGAGCGCACAGGGACGCAACGCCGGATGGAAGTAACCGTGGGCGTACCACGCCTCGTCCACCAGCACCCGCATACCCCGCTCGTGGGCCCGGGCGATGATCGGTTTCAGGTCATAGTAGAAACCATCGTAGGAACAGGACGTGAGCACGAGCAGCCGGGCGTCCCTGTGTTCGTCGATGGCGGCGAGAATCGTGTCCCGGGCCACGGGACCATAGAGACCGTAGCGGCTGTTGACGCTGGCAGGCAGGTAGACGGGATTGACGCCGAAGAGGATGGCCGCGTGGTGCACGGACTTGTGGCAGGCCTGATCCACCAGCATCTTGCCGCCTTCGCCCAGCACGTGCTGCACGATCACCTTGTTCGCCATGGAGGTGCCGCTGGTAACGAAGAACGTGTTGCGGGCGCCGAAGGCCTGGGCGGCGAGATCCTGGGATTCCTGAATGACGTGGGAAGGGTCCAGCAGCGAATCCAGTTCCTGTACGGACACGGACAGGTCCGCGTTGAACACGTGTTCGCCCATGAGGCGGTAGAAATCCGCGACCCAGGGGCTCTCCCGAAGCCCGTCACCGCTGGAGTGCCCCGGGGTGTGCCAGGCATCCCGGGCGCCCTGCACATACTCGCGGAGCGTATCGGCGAAGGGCGTGCGGGCGCGTCGGGATACGGCGCTGCGCACCCGCCGCAGCAGCACACCGGCCCGGGAGTCGTCGCGATCGAGCAGTTCCGCCGCCACGTCCTCCGCGTCCTGGCCCGCCGGCATCGCCAGGAACAGATCCACTTCGCTGCGTACCCCCCGCACCTCGGGCAGCAGATCCCGAGCGGGCTGCATGTGCCGCGCGTCAATGATCACCGCCTGGAGCTGACCGTCTTCCCGGGCGATCTCCAGCAAGGCTTCTTCGTCAGGCACCGCGCGGAAGGTGAGTTCGTAGCGCCGCCCCTCCCCCCCTGCCCGTTCCGCGGCTTCAAGGCGCTCCCGCAGGCGCTCGCGCCAACCCTCATCGCCGCTGGCGATGACTACGGTGCAAAGGGGCAAGCTGGAATCAGGCACGGGTTTGCGTTTCCTTGTAGGCCTCGGGATCAATGCGACGCATCTCCCCCTCGATCCAGTTTTCGACCTCTGCCATCAGGTCCTCGGGGGTGCGGCCTTCCGGTGCAATGGGTTTGCCGATGGATACCTCGACGCAGCCCGGGACAAACCAGAAGGACTTGCGCGGCCAGCAGCGTCCCGAGCTCATGGCAATGGGAATCAGTACGGCACCGGTGTCCACCGCCAGGCGACTGGCTCCGACCTTGTAAACGCCCTGGCTACCGCGTTGGCTGCGTGTGCCCTCGGGAAACATGATGATCCACTTGCCCCGGTCCATCAGGGTTCGGCCAAGCTCCGCAACCTTGGTCCACGCTTGTTTGCGTTTGCTGCGATCGATGTGGACCATTTCGAGCCGCGCCATGCACCAGCCGAAGACGGGAATCTGCAGCAGCTCTTTCTTGAACACGAAGGACACGAGATGAGGCATGGCGCTGGGCAGAAAAAACGTCTCCCAGGTCGACTGGTGCTTGGGCACCAGAATCACCCGCTGCATGTCCGCGGCGTCGGGCAGGTTCTCTTTGCCCCGCACCACGTAGTCCACGCCACCGACGAGGCGCGCCGCCCCGATGACGCCGCGCAACCAGGGGATAGCAAACCAGTGCCAGAGCTTGGCGGAAGGCAGGAACAGGGAGCTCACAAGCAAGCCGGTACCGAAGGGAATGATGCTCAGCACCATCCACAGAAACACCAGGGAGGAGCGCAGTGCATTCACGCGGCGCTCTCCGGCTGCAGCACGCCCACACTGTCGAGGAACTCGCCTATGTTTGCGTAGGCCTCTTCCGCCTCGGGCAGGCGTGTGGGAAAAATCTGCCAGACGTGCACCATGTCCGGCCAGGTCTGGAGCAGCACGGGCGACCCCGCCGCCTGCGCCTTGGCCGCGTAGCGCCGGGAATCGTCGAGGAGCATCTCGCTATCGCTGGCCTGAATGAGAATCGGCGGCAGTCCCGCGAGGGACCCGCGCAACGGGGAGATGCGGGGATCGGCGGGCATGATGCGCGTGCTGATCCAGCTGTACCAGAGCAGCGCGATACTTGGGACTTTTGCCAGCTTGCCGAAGGTGGGCCCGAGCATGGGGTCCGTGGGAATGTTGTGGCGCAGACTTGGCGCATTGAGCACCGCGTCCGTTGCCGGCGACAGGGCGATGCCCGCATCGGCCTGGCGCAGATCCTGATCCCGCACCCACGCGAGCAGGGACAGCGTGAGGTTGCCCCCGGCGGAGTCCCCCGCAACCACGATGGACGCGGCCTCGCCACGGCCCTCGGGTCCGTTGTCCAGGAGCCAGCGATAGGCCCGGCGACAGTCCTCGATACCCTCGATGCGCCGGTGCTCGGGCATCAGGCGGTAGTCCAGGGCCAGCACCGCGCCGCCGGTAAGACGCGCCAGGCGGTCCGTGATCGGCCGGTGGCTGAGGGGGCTGCCCGCGAAGAAGGCGCCACCGTGGATATAAAGCAGGCGTCGGGAACTGTCGTAGCCCGGCGCGAGCACCCATTCGCCGCGGATATCACCGCCGGCAAGGGGCTGGAATTCGCTCTCGAACTCTCCCTGGCCACCCATCTGATCCATGGCACTGCGCAGGGTTTGGATACGGCGACGCCCCGTACCCGGGTTTCCATCGATAAGCTGGGAAAGCTCCGCCAGCACCCCGCGCATACCCTCGCTGGGCTCCCGGGGCGGGTGCTGGGGGATGGGCTGATCCAGGTAGCTGAGATCCTCTCCCCGCAGCACCAGCAGGGAAAACGCGATGAACGCGACGATAAAGACAACGAGCCAGAACATGCAGGCAGCTCCGAAATTTGATGAAGACGCGGATTATCCCAGATCAGGGGCCGGTGGAACCAGTAAATGCGGGCTATACTGGCAGGCTTATGAATGAATGCAATCCGATATCGTCGCCGTCCGGACGGACGCAGCCGTGAGTTCCCCGGGGGACAAGGCGCGGCAATCGGGAGCGCCTCCGAGCAAGGCGGCGCTGCGGCGGGAGCTTGAGCAGGCCACACGGCAGTTCCTGCACAAGGGTGGCGAAGTCCAGAACGTACCCACAGGTACCAGCGCGTGGGAGCCGGGCACCCGCCCCCCGCCTTCGCGCCCCATCTTCACGGAGCCACGCACCGAACGCACGCCGGTCACCGAGGTGGTCGCCACCATCGAGGCGCGCCGTGAGGCCATGAAGTCCCGGCGCAACCCCCCGCGCAAGTCCCGCACCGGGCGTCGGCGCCGCCAGGTCATCTACGACGACTTCGGGGAGCCCCTGCGCCACGTCTGGGTGGAGGACTGAGCCCCACGGCGGTGAACCAGCCCGCCCCCCGGACCGTATCAGGGGGGAATACACCACACCGGACTGACCATGATCTGCCTGAAGGAAGCGATCACCGTGGCGCGCCCCGCCGCGGAATGCTTCGACTATGTCTCGGATTTTCGCAACACCCCCGAATGGGACAGCACCGCCTTGGGCGCAGTAAAGCTGGACGACGGTCCGATTGACCGGGGCACCCGGTTCCGGGTGCGCTGCCGGCTCCCCGTGGGGTCCGTGGAACTCCTCTACACCGTGGAGGAATACGACGCCCCGACGCTCATCACCCTGCGCGCCGAGTGCTGGATGTTTCATGCGACGGACACCATCCGCCTGCGGGAAACGCCCCACGGCACAGAAATCAGCTACGGCGCAGACTTCAGCTACCGCGTGCCCCTGTCTGCCCTGGAGGGAGCCCTGCGCAGCGGCATGGAGCGCATGGGAGCGGCCTCCATGGCGGGTCTCAGGGACGCCCTCGAAAACGATTTCCCTACCCCCGACGCATCCCGGGGAACCGCCGTGGCGGATCGGCTACTGTGGCCGGGCCTCGCCCATTTCACGAGCTGGGGCTATCGCCGCGGCCGGCGCCGCTGGAACCCCGACAGCACGACGATCGCCGGCCAGCGCATGGTGATCACCGGAGCCAGCTCCGGGCTCGGCTACGAAACCGCGCGGGCATTGGCGGAACGCGGCGCGGACCTGGTACTGGTCATGCGCGATGAAGTGCGCGCCCGGGAGGTAGTCGAGGAGTTGCGGGCGCAGAGCGGCAATGAGCACATCCGCTGCGAAATCGCCGACCTTGCCAGTATGGAGCAGGTGGATGCCCTCGCCCGGCGCCTCAGGGACGAAGGTCGCGCCATCGACGTACTCATCAACAATGCCGGAGCGCTTTTCGATGCGTGGGACCAGACGAGCGAGGGCCTGGAGCAGACCTTCGCCCTGCTCCTGCTCAGCCCCTGGCGGCTGACGAAGGCACTGCACCCGCTTCTCACCGCTGCACCCGCAGCGCGGGTGATCAACGTCGTCTCGGGAGGCATGTACACGCAGAAGCTGACGGTACGGCAGTTGCAGCCGGCGCCGGATGCGTTCGACGGTGCCACCGCCTATGCCCGCTGCAAGCGCGCCCTGATGGTGGTGACCGAGGAATGGGCCGCCGCCTGGCGCGAAGACGGTATCACGGTCAACGCCATGCATCCGGGCTGGGCCGACACACCGGGGGTGGAGAAATCCCTGCCGGGATTCCGCCGCCTCATGGCCCCGGTGCTGCGCAGCGCCCGGGAAGGGGCGGACACCATCATCTGGCTCGCCGCCGCCGCAGAGGCCGGTCTCGGGAGCGGTCAGTTGTTTCTGGACCGGGAGCCTCGAACAACGCATCTGTTGTCCCGCACCGCTGAGAGCACCGCAGAACGCCAGCGCCTGATGGACTATCTCGAGACCTTTGAGGAACTCCACAGCTTCGCTCCCCGTCGCGCTTGCGCCTGACTCGCCGCGTCGCTAGTTTGACCGCTCCCCCATAAAAACAGGAGCACCCCATGGGCAGTCCCCGGGAATTTACCGTCGCGGTGAGCGATGAGGCCATCGCCGACCTGCGCCAGCGCCTCGCCGGCACACGCTGGCCCGAGGCGGAAACCTGCGCTGGCTGGGAACAGGGCGTTCCCCTGGCCTACACCCGGGACCTCGCGGAGTACTGGCGCTGCGAGTATGACTGGCGCCGCCTCGAGGGCGAGCTCAATGCGCGGGACCAGTACCTGGTGGACCTGGAAGTAGACGGCAAGGGCCACACGATCCACTTCATCCATCAGCGCAGCCCCCACGCGGACGCCCGCCCCCTGCTGCTCACCCACGGATGGCCCGGCTCCGTGCTGGAGTTTCTCAAGGTGATCGATACCCTCGTCGATCCCGTCGCCCACGGGGGCAGCGCCGGGGATGCGTTCCACGTGGTGATCCCCAGCCTTCCGGGCTACGGTTTTTCCTCCAAACCCGCGAGCACGGGAACCACCGTGGAGCACATCGCCGACCTGTGGGATACGCTGATGGATACGCTGGGCTACGACCGCTACTTCGCCCAGGGTGGCGACTGGGGCAGCGTGGTGACCTCTGCCATCGGCCTGCGCCACCGGCCGCGCTGCGCGGGCATCAATCTGAACATGATTATCGCGCCGCCGGACCCCGACACCCTGGCCGAACCCACTGCCGTCGAACAAGCGGCGCTGGCGGCCATGGAGAACTACGCCCAGCACGACTCCGCTTACGCCAGAATCCAGTCCACCCGCCCCCAGACCCTCGCCTACGCGCTGGCGGACTCCCCCACGGGCCAGCTGGCGTGGATCACGGAAAAATTCTGGTCCTGGACTGACTGCGAACGCGACGGCATGCGCCATCCCGAGAACGCCATCACCCGCGATGAGATCCTCGACTTCGTCTCGCTGTACTGGTTCAGCAACAGCGCCGGAAGCTCCGCCCGGCTCTACTGGGAAAGCTTCGACACGCCAAACATGGACCCCATGGATGTGCCCATGGGCGGCAGCCTGTTCCCCCACGACATCTTCATGGCGAGCGAGCGTTGGGCAAAGCAGCGTTTTCGGGGACTGTGCTACTGGAACGAACTGCCCCGGGGCGGTCACTTCGCCGCGCTGGAGCAGCCGGAACTGTTCGCAGGGGAAATGCGCGCCTGCTTCCGCACCATGAGTCTGGGCGGAAGCTGACGCGCCGCGCCCCGGTCCTAGGCGGCCCGGGGCTTGCGATCGATGAGGATCTCGGCGAGGCGTGCGCGGTGCCAGGGCGCATCGCCCCAGAGCAGCTGGCTGTGCTTCTGCCGCTTGAAGTACAGATGCACGAAGCACTCCCAGGTGAAACCGATGCCCCCGTGGCACTGCACGGAGCGACCGGAGGCGAAGCCCGCGGTCTCACTCGCCGATGCCTTCGCCATGTGCGCCAGCTCCCGGGCCCGTTCCAGCTCGTGATCCAGGGCGCAAGCGGCGCTGTACACCAGGGACTTGCTCTCGTCGATGGCGATCATCGTGTCCACAAGCTGGTGCTTGATCGCCTGGAAGAAACCCAGGGGGCGATCAAACTGCTTGCGCTGCTGCGCATACTCCGTCGTGGTCTGCAGCTGCCATTCCGCCGCGCCGACCATGTCGGCGCTGATCATGGTCCAGATCGCCGGCTGCGCCGCGCGCCAGGCCGCCGTCCCGTCCCCATCTATGCGCTGCCCCGCCACGCCGTCAAAACTGATGCGCGCCTGATCCCGGGTGAGGTCCACGATCGCATCGCGATGCACGGTCACACCCTCGCTGTCCATGGCGACCCAGAACAGGGCTGTCTCATCGCCGTCCCGGGCCAGGACCAGCAGGCGGTCACATTTGCCGGCGTCCTGGACGTAGCAGGCCTGACCCTGAAGGTGGCCATCAACCACGGTCACGGCGCCCGCCTGCTGGCTCCCCGCAACATCCATGCAGGCCAGGGTGACGGCACAGCCTTCAGCGATTTCCGCCAGCGCCGCCTCGCCAGCGGCACCGGCG
>CAXBBA010000051.1:0-8724 GCA_963973805.1 uncultured Halieaceae bacterium
CAACTCGTGCCTGCAGCCACATTCTTCAGTTTGCTGCTGGCCAGGGCGCTGCTGGCCGACGACAACGGGCAGGCGTGATCAGATAACGTGCCCACAGCGCGACCTCAGGCGTTGTACCGCTCCAGCACCTCATCCACGGCACCGAGGGCGCACAACCTGCCGCCATCGATCCACGCCGCGCGGTCACACATATCGGCGATCTGTCGGTCAGAGTGAGATACCAATACCACGGTCTGCTCCCCGGTGATGCGGTCGCGCATCGCGGCCGCAGCCTTCTCGCGGAAGCGGCGATCTCCGACGCTGAGAACCTCGTCAATCAACAACACATCCACATGGGTCTGCAACGCAGTGCTGAAGCCCAGGCGCGCCCGCATGCCCTGGGAATAGGTCTTCACCGGCTCATCGAAGGACACGCCGAGCTCGGAGAATTCCCGAATCGCGTCGAGACAGGCCTCCGCCTCCTGACGAGTCGCGCCCTGGAGCAACGCCGAGAGCCGTGCATTGTCTCGCCCGGTCAGGTTTGGCTGAAAACCCAGCCCGAGTGTCAGCAGACTGCAGCTTGCACCCGGTGCCCGACGGATCGTCCCCGCACTGGGCGCGACGATGCCTGCCATCAAGCGGAGCAAGGTGCTCTTGCCCGCGCCATTGCCGCCAATGACTCCCAGGGTTTCGCCGCGATGGAGCGCGAAGGACACGTTGTCGAGAACCCGATGGATCCCCCGCTCGAAGTTCGCCCGGCGCGCGTGATAGGAGTGGGACACCTCTATCAACTCCAGCATCGACTCGCCCCCCCGCGCGTTGTCCGCAGCGGCAGTTGGCTGCGCCGCACCCCCCGAGTCAGTCATGAGGTAATCACCCGCAGGGCGAGGAACTGGCTGCTGCGACGGTAGCCCGCGAGCACCGCCAGGCTGAGCGCGCCAATCACCACCGCCAGAACGGCGAGGTGCGCCATGTCCGGCGCCTGCCCGTACATCAGCACCTGCCGGTAGGCGTCGATGAGGAACGCCAGGGGATTGAGGTTCAGGACCCACTGGGCCATCTGCGGGTCCGGCAGGGCCCGCACGTCCCAGAAAATCCCCGAGGTGAACAACAGAAAGGTCATCGCCAGGCCGATCACCAGCGTGAAATCGAATACCAGGCACACAAGGTAGGCCCCGACCAGCGACGCCAGCACGATCAACAGGTACTGAACCAGAAGCACCGGCAGCAGCCAGAGCCAGGTGGCGGATGGGGCGTAGCCCTGCAGCGCCAGATAGCTCAGCAACAGAGCGAACACCGCCAGCTGGCGATACATGCCCTCCTGCACGCTGGCCAGGGGGAACAGGGACTTGGGCAGATCGATCTTGCCGATGAGACCCTTGCTCGCGACGATGCTGCGCGACGCCTGCACCACGGACTTCGAAAACCAGATGAAGGTCAGCTTGCCGCACATCAGAAAGGCCAGAAAATCGGCGCGCTTGCTGCCCAGCAACACATCGAACACCACGTAGAAAACCGCCACATACAGCAGGGGCTCGATGAGCCACCACAGGTAGCCGAAATAAAAGCGCGCCGCGTCGGCCTTGAGCGCCATGCGCGCGATGTCATCGACCAGGGAGCAGTACTGTCTGAGGGTCATAGCTCTTATTCACATCAATCAGGGGCAATTCTACCAACCCCACCCCCGCGACCGCACCTCATGTCTCAACCCTTAATTCGCACCTCGCGGCCGCAATAGCGCCACTCGGGACAAGCGGAGGGGATCATCCCCGGGCAAAATCGGCTAGCATGCGCGTTCTCGACTCCAGCGCCGATGATATTCAGAGGCCGCTGGCGCGATCGTCGAAAACTCTCACACGCTAAAGGAGTAGACCGTGAAGGTGCGCACCCGGACCAGGACCCTGGTCACTGGCGGAGCTGGATTTCTAGGCTCTCACCTGTGCCGACGGCTTCTCCAGGAGGGACAGGATGTCCTGTGCGTGGATAATTTTTACACCGGGACGAAAGACAACATCCTCGACCTGCTACCTAACCCCCACTTTGAATTGCTGCGCCACGACGTCACGTTTCCCCTGTACGTCGAAGTCGACGAAATCTACAACCTCGCCTGTCCCGCATCACCGATCCACTACCAGCATGACCCCGTGCAGACCACCAAGACCAGCGTTCACGGCGCCATAAATTTGCTCGGTCTTGCGAAACGCACCAACGCGAAGATCCTGCAGGCGTCCACCAGCGAGGTCTACGGCGACCCCAAGGTTCACCCTCAGACCGAGGGGTACTGGGGGAATGTGAACCCCATCGGCCCCCGATCCTGCTACGACGAGGGCAAGCGCTGCGCCGAGACCCTGTTCTTCGACTACTTCCGCCAGCATCGACTGCGTATAAAAGTGGCGCGCATCTTCAACACCTATGGTCCCAACATGCATGCGCAGGACGGCCGCGTGGTGTCCAATTTTATCGTACAGGCGCTGACCGGCAGCCCGATCACGCTCTTTGGAACCGGTGAACAAACGCGTTCCTTCTGCTACGTCACTGATCTGGTAGAGGGTCTCATACAACTCATGAACACGCAGGACGACGTCACCGGGCCCGTAAACCTGGGCAACCCCAGAGAGTTCACCATGAGCCAACTGGCGTCCCTGATACTGGAGATGACCGGCTCCACCTCGCCGGTCATCCACAAGGCGCTGCCGGCCGACGACCCCATGCAGCGGCAACCGGATATTTCCCTCGCGAGGCAACTGCTCAATTGGGAACCTGCGGTCTCCCTTGAGATGGGCATTGAAAAAACCATCGCCTACTTCAGACACCAGTTAAGCTAGGCACGCTATGGAAAAATCATCCCCTCATCACCGGCGTGGCCACCAGCCCCGAAAACGCTTTGGCCAGAACTTTCTCCGGGACCCGGCGATCATCGCCCACCTCGAAGACGCGATCGGTCCCCGGCCGAGCGATCATCTGATCGAGATCGGCCCGGGGCTGGGGGCGCTCACAGAAGTGCTGCTGCACAGCGACTGTCGTCTGGACGCCATCGAGCTGGACCGGGACCTCGTCACCCCCCTGCTTGCCGCATTCAGCATCTATCCGAACTTTCGCCTGCACAGCGCCGATGCGCTGACCTTTGACTACCGCAGCCTGCGCACGGGCGACGAACAACTGCGCATTGTCGGCAACCTGCCCTACAACATCTCGACACCGCTGATATTCAAACTTCTGGAAAATGCCGACTTCGTCCGGGACATGCACTTCATGTTGCAGCTGGAAGTGGTGCAGCGCCTGACCGCCGAGCCCGGCGGCAAACACTGGGGGCGCCTGGCTATCATGGCGCAGTTCCGCTGCCAGGCGGAGCTGATGTTCGAGGTTCCCCCCGAGGCCTTCGACCCTCCCCCGAAGGTGCAATCCGCCATCGTGCGCCTCACGCCCCACGCCACACCGCCCTGGCCGGACTGTGATGAAGCGGCGCTGGACACCGTGGTACGAGGCGCATTTGCCCAGCGCCGCAAGACCCTGCGCAACAATCTCAAGGGGATGTTTAGCGACGAGGACCTCGCCCGCCTGGAGATCGACCCCTCGACCCGGGCCGAAACCCTGACCCTGGACGAGTTCGTCGCCCTCGCCGGGGCGCTCTAGGCCCGAAGCCGGCAATGCGAAGCGCTCCCGCCCCCTTGCGCGACACCCTCGAAGCACTTATAAAGTCGCAGCTTGTTCAGGAACCCGCCGGACCCCCGTCATGACGCAGATCAAGACCCCCAACCCGGCGCTCATCGGAGTCTCGACGCAGACGACGTATCTGCCGACGCACTCCCGGCCCGATGAGAACCAGTACACCTTTGCCTACACGATCACCATCAGCAATGCGGGCGATGAACCCGTGCAGCTGCTGTCGCGGCACTGGGAGATCATCGACGCCGATGGCGACTGCCAGGAGGTGCGCGGTGAGGGTGTGGTGGGGGAGCAGCCCATCATTCTTCCCGGGCGCTACTTCCGCTACACCAGCGGCGCGACCCTGGCGACGCCCGTGGGCTACATGCGCGGCGAGTACACCATGATTCTCCACGACGAAGACGGGATCACAGAGCCCGGGGAACAGACGGCCTTTGAGGTCCCAATCCCCGCATTTACACTCCACACTCCCACGTCTCTCAACTAGAGCAAGCGCATGGCCACCTGGGTAGTCGGTGATGTTCAGGGCTGCAAGAAGCCCCTCAAGAAACTGCTGAAGAAGGTAGGCTTCTCCTGGGAGAAGGACACGCTCTGGGCCACGGGAGATCTGGTCAATCGCGGACCATCCTGCCTGCAGACCCTCCGCTACTTCTACAAGCACAGGGATCGCGTGCGCATCGTGCTGGGCAATCATGACCTGCACCTGCTCGCCGTCGCCGCCGGTGTGCGCCCCATGGGCCGCTCCGACACCCTGGGCAAAATTCTCGAAGCGCCGGATTGCGAACGCCTGCTGACCTGGCTGCGCCAGCAGCCGCTGCTGTATCGCGAGTACGGTTACACCCTGGTCCACGCGGGCATCCCTCCGCAGTGGAACATCACCCAGGCAGCGGCGCGGGCACGGGAGGTCGAAACGGTACTTCGCGGCCCCCAGTGCGCTGAGTTCCTCGGCGCCATGTACGGCAACGAACCCGCGGTGTGGTCCGACGACCTGACGGCCATGGAGCGCCTGCGGGTCATCACCAATTATTTCACGCGCATGCGCTATTGCCACTCCGACGGGCGTCTGGACTTGATCAGCAAAGGCCCCCTGGACGCCCCCGGCGGCCCCGCCGCAGAAGATGGGGACCTGGACGCCTGGTTCAATCATCCCGAACGGCAGACGGCACACGACCCCATAATCTTCGGCCACTGGGCCTCGCTGCAGGGACGGACGAGCAGCCCCAACGCCATCGGCCTGGATACGGGCTGCGTCTGGGGCAACAGCCTGACACTCTACTGTCTGGAAACCAGCGAACGGGTGGCCTTCGATTGCGGCACGGGCAGCAGTATCAGCACGGGGTAAGCCCCCCGCCGGCGATCAGCGATAGCCCCACCGGAGCAGGCACCGGTAAACTGTATCCATGGATATCTATCTCGTAGGTGGCGCGGTTCGCGACGCATTGCTCGGCTACCCGTTCACGGAAAGGGACTGGGTTGTGGTGGGCGCGACGCCCGACGACCTTCTGCAACAGGGATACACCCAGGTCGGGCGCGACTTCCCCGTGTTTCTGCACCCCGAAACCAAAGAGGAGTACGCCCTGGCGCGCACCGAGCGCAAGCAGGGCCATGGCTACCACGGCTTTACGGTCCACGCGGACCGCGGCGTCACCCTTGAAGAAGACCTCCAGCGCCGGGATCTGACCATCAATGCCATGGCCCGCCGCGACGATGGCTCGCTGGTGGACCCCTTCAACGGACAGAAGGACCTGGAGCAGCGCATCCTGCGCCACGTCTCGCCCGCCTTCGTCGAAGACCCGCTGCGCGTCCTGCGCGTCGCCCGCTTCGCCGCGCGTTATGCCCACCTGGGTTTTACCGTGGCGCCGGAAACACTGGCGCTCATGGGCGAAATCGTCGCTCAGGGTGAGCTCGAACACCTCTCCATTGAACGCGTCTGGGTAGAAACCGAGCGAGCTCTGCGCGAGGTGAATCCCGAAGCGTTTGTTCAGGTGCTGCGCGACTGTGGTGCCCTGCAGGCGCTGATGCCCGAGGTGGAGGACCTGTTCGGTGTCCCCCAACGCGCCGAGCATCACCCCGAGGTGGACACCGGCGCGCACCTGCTGCTGGTACTGGCCCAGGCCGCACGCCTGTGCCGGGAGCACGACCGCCTTGAGAGCCGTATCGTGTTCGCCGCTTTGACCCATGACCTTGGCAAGGGCATCACCCCCGAGAACATCCTGCCCAGCCACCGTGGACACGAACACGCGGGACTACCCCTGGTCGAGGCGCTGTGCCGGCGCCTGCGCGTCCCCAATGAGCATCGCCAGCTGGCCCTGGCCGTTTGCGAACATCACCTGAACTGTCACCGCAGCCGGGAACTGCGTCCCGGAACCTTGTTGCGCCTGCTCGACAGCACCGGTGCTCTGCGCGACGAGGATCGCTTTGAAGCATTTCTGCTGGCCTGCGAGGCAGATGCCCGCGGACGCCTGGGTTACAACGACCGCACCTATCCCCAGGGGGGCTACCTGCGCGCCGCAAGACGCATTGCAATAGGAGTGCGGGCGGCGGACGTGCAGAGAGAGGGCCTGCAGGGACCGGCGATCGGTGAGGCGCTCCGCGAAGAGCGTATTCGTCGCCTTAAAGCGTTGGCCAGCGAGGTTCCCGAGGCCGCTACAGACTGACGGCTTTCAGGGGCGGGGCGCTGCGATCGAAGCTGCGCCAGTGATCTTCATAGCTGCGGCCCGTCACCGGGTGCAGCGCCTGGGGCGCCAGCTCCGCGAGGGGCCTGAGGACGAACGCCTGCGTGAGCACGTCCTCCCGGGGAAGCTGCACGCCGTCCACTTCGCCCGTCAGGGTTCCATACAGCAGCAGATCGATATCCAGCGTGCGATCACTGTAGCGTGTGGCGTTGCGGGGTCGCCCCCGGGCAAACTCGATGGCACGCAAGGCGTGCTGCAGGACCCCCACGGGCTGATCGGTGTGCGCCTGCACCACGAGGTTCCAGAACGGCGCCCCATCAAAACCCACGGCGGCACCTTCGTATACGGGGGAACAGCGCAGAGGGCCCAGCAGCTCGCGCAAATCCGCCAAACCATGGGTGAGGTGCTGCGCAGGGCGCACGTTGCTGCCCAGGCCAAGAAAAATATCGCTCATGACGGGGTGCTGCCGCGCTCAATGCGCACGCCCACGTACTCCGCCTCGGGCACCGCACCGGGTTTGCGCAGGGTCAGGCGCAGCCAGGACACACCGAACTCCTCGCGCAGCAGATCCGCCAGGGCCTCCGCCAGGGCCTCGAGCAACTCGAAGCACGCAGCGCCGGAAAACTCCCGCAAGCGGGCACTCACCGCGGCGTAGTTCAGCGCATCGTCCACCGCGTCGGAGGCGCCGGGACGCCGGATGTCCCAGGCCAGCTCAAGATCCAGCAGCAGGGTCTGGCGCAGCTCGCGCTCCCAGCCATAGACGCCGATGACCGTCTCGAGGGAGAGTCCATGGATCAGCACTCTATCCATCAGGGGGCCGTGCCGGCCAGCGGCGGCAGTTCAGTCATGGGCCAGCGCGGTCGCACCTGCACCTCGCTCCCATCGATCTGGCCCGCCGCCAGGCGCTGGGCGCCGGCATAGGCGATCATTGCCCCGTTGTCCGTGCAGAATTCCATGGCCGGGTAGTAGACCTGCGCGCCCCGGGAGCCCAGGGAGGCTTCCAGCTGAGCGCGCAAATTCCGGTTGGCGCTCACACCACCGGCCATGACCAGGCGCGACAGGCCTTCCTGCTCCAGGGCGCGGCGGCATTTGATCACCAGCGTGGATACGACAGCCTCTTCAAAGGCCCGGGCCACATCGGCGCGATCCTGCTCCGACAGCGCGGTGTCCGCTTCCAGCTGACGAATTGTCGTCAGCGTGTGGGTCTTCAGACCGCTGAAGGAGAAATCCAGCCCGGGCCGGTTCACCATGGGCCGGGGAAAGGTAAAGCGCTCGGGGTTGCCATCCTCCGCCAGGCGGGCGATGTGGGGACCGCCGGGATAGGGAAGGCCCAGCATCTTCGCCGCCTTGTCGAAGGCCTCCCCGGCAGCATCATCCAGGGACTCGCCCAGCAGGCGGTATTCACCGATGCCATCCACGCGAACCAGCTGGGTATGGCCACCGCTGACCAGCAGGGCCACAAAGGGGAATTCGGGTCGCTCGGCGGCGAGCATGGGTGCCAGCAGGTGGCCCTCCATATGGTGTACGCCCAGCGCCGGTACGCCCCAGCCCATGGCGAGGGAACGGGCCAGGGTCGCGCCCACCATCAACGCCCCCACCAGGCCGGGACCGGCGGTGTAGGCCACGGCATCCACATCTTTGGGCTCCACAGCCGCATCCGCCAGCACCTGTTCCACCAGGGGCAGGGTCTTGCGCACGTGGTCCCGCGAGGCGAGCTCGGGGACTACGCCGCCATACTCCCGGTGCACCGCAATCTGGCTATACAGGCTGTGCGCCAACAGGCCCCGCGTGGTGCTGAAAAGCGCCACGCCGGTTTCGTCGCAGGAGGTTTCGATGCCAAGAACGTTCACGTTAGCCCATGATGTGGTAGAAAGTTGCTCGCGTGCGCCGAAATAGATGTGCAGCGCCGAGGCGCGAAGTCTAATGAATCCGCGGCGCTCCGAACAGCTGCCATAGCGGTATGCGACAGGATAGCCCCCTCGGACCCTAATCTATCCCAGGCCCGCGCTGCCGCGCAGGAAACGGAGGAGAGATCGGTCGGGGACGCTCATTGGGGAACGGAGTCTAACGCAAGCCTCCCGGCGCCACGAAACAGGGCTTTGCAAAACCCGCCCCAACTGTATAAAATCCGCGCCCTCTCGTGGGCTGGGCGGTGATTCCCTGCCCCGATAAACCCGTAAAGGACAGAATTTACATGCCCCATATCAAGGTCAAAGAGAACGAGCCCTTCGACGTGGCCCTGCGCCGCTTCAAGCGTTCTTGCGAAAAGGCCGGCGTTCTCTCTGAAGTGCGTCGCCGCGAGCACTACGAGAAGCCCACGACGGTGCGCAAGCGCGCCGCCGCAGCTGCCGTCAAGCGCCACCTGAAAAAGATCTCCCGCGAAAACCGCAAGCGCGTCCGTCTC
>CAXBBA010000052.1:0-8696 GCA_963973805.1 uncultured Halieaceae bacterium
GCGAGCGCAGCGCGCCCGCCAGCAACAATTTTCTCCGCACTATCATCGCCGATGACCTCAAGAGCGGCCGTAGCGAAAGCATCGTGACGCGTTTTCCGCCGGAGCCCAACGGCTACCTGCACATCGGCCACGCCAAATCCATCAGCGTGAACTTTGGCCTCGCCGAAGAGTTCGGCGGTGTGTGTCACCTGCGCTTTGATGACACCAACCCCGAGAAGGAGAGCCAGGAGTTCATCGAATCCATTCAGGAGGACGTGCGCTGGCTCGGTTACGAATGGGGTGGCCCCGTGCGCTACGCATCGAGCTACTTCGAGCAGTTCTACGCCTGGGCCGTGCACCTGATCGAGCAGGGCAAGGCCTATGTCTGCGACCTGTCGCCGGACGAGCCCGGGAGTACCGCGGCACGCTCACCGAGCCGGGGCGCAACAGCCCCTATCGGGACCGCCCCGTTGAAGAGAGCCTGGACCTGCTGCGGCGCATGCGCGAGGGCGAGTTCGCCGAGGGCGAGCGGGTGCTGCGGGCCAAGATCGACATGGCCAGCCCCAACATGAACCTGCGCGATCCGATCCTGTATCGCATCCGCCGCGTGGCGCATCACCAGACCGGCGATGCCTGGTGCATTTACCCCACCTACGACTTTGCCCACGGTCAGGAAGACGCCATCGAAGGGGTGACCCACTCCATCTGCACCCTGGAGTTCGAGGATCATCGGCCGCTGTACGAGTGGTTCATCGATAACCTGCCCGTGCCCAGCCGTCCCCGGCAGTACGAATTCGGGCGCCTGAACACCAGCTACACCGTCACCAGCAAGCGCAAGCTCAAGCAGCTGGTGGATGAGGGCATTGTGGCGGGCTGGGATGATCCCCGCATGCCCACCATTGCCGGCCTGCGACGCCGCGGCTATACGCCCGCAGCGATCCGCCACTTCTGCGAGATGGTCGGTACCTCGCGCTCCGATGGCGTGGTGGACGTGGCCATGCTCGAGCACGCGATTCGCGATGACCTGAACCAGAACGCCCCCCGGGGCATGGCTGTGCTGCGCCCGCTGCGCCTGAAGCTGCGCAATGCGCCGGTGCAGCATCTGCCCCTGAGGGCGCCGGCGCACCCCAGTCGCGAGGACCTGGGGGAGCGCGAGCTGCCGTTCTCGGGTGAGCTCTACATCGATCGCGAGGATTTTCGCGAAGAGGCCAACAAGAAGTTCAAGCGTTTGGTGCTGGGCAAGCGCGTGCGCCTGCGCAACGCCTATGTGATCGAGGCGGTGGATGTCGAGAAAGATGCCAATGGAGAGATCACCGCGGTGATCGCCGATCTCATCGAGGGCACGCTCGGCGAAGATCCCGCCGACGGCGTCAAACCAAAGGGTGTGATCCACTGGGTCGAGGCGGCCAGCGCCGTGCGCGCCACCGTGCGCCTCTACGACCGCCTGTTCACCGATCCCGCCCCGGATCGCGGCAGCGCCGAATTCATGAGCTTCCTCAATCCCGAGTCCCTGACGGTCATCGAGGGCGCGCTGGTGGAGCCCGGTCTTGCCGCCGCGGCGCCGGAAGCTCATTTCCAGTTTGAACGCGAGGGCTACTTTGTGGCGGACCGCTTTGAGCACAGCGCCGACCACCCCGTATTCAACGAAACCATCGGCCTGCGCGACGTATGGGCCAGCAAGGGGAACGGAGGAGGCCAGTGAGCCTGCAGCTGTACAACACCAAAGCCCGTAAGAAGCAGCTTTTCACGCCCGTCGACGAAAACCGCGTCACCATGTATGTCTGTGGCCCCACGGTGTACAACCTGGCGCACATCGGCAATGCGCGGCCCGTGGTGGTCTTTGACACGCTGTTTCGCCTGCTGCAGACCATGTACGACGAGGTCGTGTACGCGCGCAACATCACGGACATCGACGACAAGATCATCACCGCCGCGCGGGAGCGGGGCGAGGATATCTCTGCGGTGTCGGAGGAGTTCACCGCCAAGTACCGCGAGGATGTGGCGCAGCTGAATGCGCTGCCACCGACGCTGGAGCCCCACGCGACGGACAACATCGCGTCCATGCTCGCGCTGATCGAGGCGCTGGTGGAGCGGGATCACGCCTATGCGGCGCAGGGCCATGTGCTCTTCGACGTGACCTCGATGGCCGACTACGGGCAGCTGTCGGGCCGCAGCCTGGACGACATGCTTGCCGGCGCCCGCGTCGAGGTGGCCGATTACAAGCGCCACCCCGGGGACTTTGTGCTGTGGAAGCCTTCCAGCGAGAGCGAACCCGGCTGGGACAGCCCCTGGGGGCGTGGTCGTCCGGGCTGGCACCTGGAGTGCTCCGCGATGATCCGGGAGCACCTGGGGCCGACCATCGATATCCACGGCGGTGGCCGGGACCTGATCTTCCCCCACCACGAGAACGAGCTGGCCCAGAGCTGCTGCGCCTACGGCGACGATTTCGTGAAGTACTGGCTGCACAACGCCTACGTGGACATGGACGGTGAGAAGATGTCCAAGTCCCTGGGCAACGTGCGCACCATCCGCGAACTGCTGCAGAGCTACCGCGGCGAAGTGCTGCGCTTTGCCCTGCTGTCGGCGCACTATCGTTCGCCCCTCAACTTCTCTCAGGATCTGCTGGATCAGGCGGAGCATGCGCTCAACGGCTTCTACACCGCGCTGCGCAACGTCGAAGACGTGGGTGTCGACATGGACGTCGTGCTCAAGGACGAAGCGTTCTACGCCGCCCTGTGCGATGACCTGAACACACCCCTGGCGATCAGCGAGCTCCACGTTATCGCCCGGGACCTGAACAAGGCCGGGGAGGACGCCAAACCGCGCCTGAAAGCGCGGCTGCTGGCCGCCGGGAATCTGCTGGGCGTACTTGATCAGGATCCCACGGAGTGGCTTCAGGGTGGAGGTGATAGCGGTGACGGTCTCGACGCCGAGGCCATCGAAGGGCTGATCGCCGAGCGCGCCACCGCCAAGGCGGAACGCAATTTTGCCCGCGCCGACGAGATCCGGGACGAACTCACCGCCGCCGGCGTCACCCTCGAGGATGGTCCCGAGGGGACGCTCTGGCGCAGAAGCTAGATTGCGCGGGAATTCGTTGACGGGGGTAGGGCAGATCAGTACCATGCGCGCTCCCTAAATCGGGCTTGCCGTACGGCCTTTTGTGGCGGTACCGTAAGCAGGTCAGCGGAACGGTAATTTCGGGGTATAGCGCAGTCTGGTAGCGCGCCTGCTTTGGGAGCAGGATGTCGGGAGTTCGAATCTCTCTACCCCGACCAATCGCTGACATCGCAGGGGTGTTGGGGGCCTGACTGGCTCACCGGCGAGCAACCACATGCTCGACGCCGCACGCCGCGATTCTGATGCCCGTTTAGTGGTGGCCGTAGCTCACCAGGTAGAGCACCGGATTGTGGCTCCGGAGGTAGGGGGTTCGAGACCCCTCGGCCACCCCATCCCCCTCAGCATTTGTCCTACAATGCGAACGACTGCGCCCATAGCTCAGCTGGATAGAGCATCGGCCTTCTAAGCCGGCGGTCCGGGGTTCGAATCCTCGTGGGCGCGCCACTTTTTAAGGGTCCGTACCGGACGATGTACCAACGAGAACAATCCTTCGCCTGGGAGCCGATATACAGCTTGGACTTGGGTGATGCCTGCTGTGGACCCACTCCAGGCGACCGGCGGAGTGATGTGTCAGGATTTCTTACATCGCCTCAAACTTCTTTTCACACTACTCGTGTAGCTCACTGAAAATGAGAACTATTTATAGTGCGAGTATGGTTCTTACCTCTGTCAGTCGTAGCCGAGATGAGCTCGGCAACTCAACGGAGTCTGTATGACCAAGAAGATGAAAGTAATGACGATGGGGTTCTGCGCAGCGATGCTTAGCTTGTCTAGTCTGGTGAGTGCGGGGCCGATCACATACGACGTAACCCTAAGTGGAGACTGGTTTTACGTCGAGTCCCCATTTGGGATGCCTCCGTCGCCCGTCTTGCAGGGAACGTTGACCGTGGACAGCGCCAACGCGGGAACAGTAGCCGCATTTGTTGATTTTTCTATAGCAACAGGCTCTAAAACCTGGACTCTGGATGACTTCACGGGTGATCCCGCCAATGACCTCACCGCCAGCTTCGACGTCGGTGGTGCGCTTATAAATTTCGGTCTGAGCAACTGGCAAATTGGTGGGTCCGAGTTTCTATTCATCTACAGCAACAACACGGTGAGTGTAGGTGATGGGAGGCTTGAAGACGCGTGTAACCACTGCGTCTCATTTGCCCAATCGAATGCGACGGTTCCTGCTCCAGCTACCATTGCTCTCATGGGGCTTGGCCTGCTCGGCGTGAGACTGCGCCGTAAAGCCTGACTCGAGTTCTTGATACATGGCCCGCTACGGCGGGCTTTTTTTGGGCGGCTGTTTTCTGGATCAAAACGCAATGTCATGGGCATTGCGCGCACATTCGCTATGCAGGGGCGCTGGGCTCTTGGGGCCCATCGCCGGGCTCACCAAGGAAGTCCTCCAGAAACCACGCCGCCAGGGCGTGGCGACCGTCAACATCAGCCTTGGCGTAGATAGCCGACGCGTGCTGACGTACCGTTTTTTCTCGCGTGTCCCGCACGGCGGCAATTTCCCGCAGTGAAAGTCCCTTGAGCAGCAACTGCGCTACTTCTTGCTCGCTGCGCGTCAATTCCCACTGCATGAACTGCTCCCGCACGGCCTTCGCGTGGGATTGCTTGGCTTTCTCGAGTTGTGTGTTCAGCGTGTGGAACTGGGCCTCGCGACTGGACAGGGAGTCGGCCAGACGCTGCAGCGCCTTCGAACGCCGCCGCATATCGATTATGAGATAGATACAGCCAACGGCTGAGAGCATCAGCAGCACCCATTCCTGGGCGAGGTGCATGGCCGGCAGCGCAAGACCCGTATCCTGAATTACATCCACCAGCTTCAGCAAAACGATCACAGCGAGTAACAGGGCGATCCAGAAATCTCTCATAGTGCCAACAAAATCAGGAGCTTGGGGAGTGTTCGGGACATAGGTCCCGGATGTTCCGGGACGCAGGACCGATGCCTCTTCCACATCAAAGGTGGAAGATGCACGCATGTTGCCATCACATGATCATGAATGCGACCTCGCGCGTCGATGCCGGGGAATCCTTGGACGCTGCTGTTTCTTTATAGTCGGTGCAATTGCTCCGGTCTGCGTCATGGCGCAGAGCGAAGAATCACCCAAAGCAGCTCCCTCGATGCACGACGCGCTGCTCGCAGCGCTGGCGCGGTCTGCGGATCTCCCGTCCCAGGGGGAAGCCATTAGCGGCGGATGGCTGACAGGTCCTCCGTCCCTCGCTGTCAGCTACCTGGCTAGCAACAAAAACCAGGGTACTGACGAGACTGAAATCAGCCTTAACCTACCCGTCAAGTCACCACGCCAGCGCCGCAACGATGCGGTCCTGCTCAAGGCGGAGCCCGGTCAACAGGCGGCCTATGACCGCTACCGTGCCTGGTATTTGAGCGGCGTACTGCGCGAACTGCACAGTGACTTTGCCATCGCCGAGGCGCAAATCCCGCTGATGGAGCGCAAGGCGGCCATTCTCACTCGGGTTCGCCAGCAGCTACAGCAGCGAATTGCGGCGGGTAGTGCGGAGCGATTTGATCTGATCGCGCTGCAGCGGGCGGGGCTCGATGTGAACGAGAGTCTCGCCGAGCTCTATCGGCGGCGCGACAACGCCCGGGAGCAATTCACGGACTTGACAGGTTTCCAACGTTTCCCGCCGGTGGAATCCCCCCCGGTGCCCCCTGGTCTTGATTACGAGAATCATCCCCAACTGCAATGGTTGGCGCTGAACTACGAGCGTGACCTGGCCGACGCGCGGTCTTCGTCGCCGGACACGGTACCGTGGAATGTGGCAATTGTGGGACGCGAGTTGGATTCACCAACACTCCTGGAACACCAGGTTGGCATCGCGGTGGAGATGCCGCTGCAGTTTGGCGGCAGGACTCGAAGTACCCAGACTCAAAGCCTGCTGCGCTCGCTTCACCGTGATTTTCTACGGCAACGGGACCAGTTACGCCAGGACCTTCGCCGGCAATGGAACAACGAGCAGGCTGCACTCCACGCGTTGCGCGAGCGTCAGCTTCTGGCGGAGAGTTTGTTCGACTCCGACGATCTCAATTCGCTGCTCAATACTACCCGTGATTCCAATGAGCTACCTATCGAAATCAAGGTGTCCCGACTCAATTCGTTGCTTCAATCTGCGGCCGAGGAGTCGCTGCTCGTCGCCCGTATCGCTGCGACGGAAGAGCGTTTACGTCAGCTGTGTGGAGAGTTGCTATGAGATATCAGTTGTGGATCGTATTTCTGCTGCTCGTCGGACTCACGAAACCCTTGCAGGGGGTTGCGCAGCAGGTTTCTCTGGCGGAGCTCAAGGAACTCAACCTCACTTTTGCCGATGCCAGAGTGGTAAGCACTCGCCCAGGGCCGCGTATTCAGCTTCGCGTGGCTACCTTGCCCGGAGATGAATTCGCTCTGCGGCTGCCGTTTGTGCCCAATCAGATTGAGCCCCTGGTGGCGGAGGGAGCACACGTGGCAGCGGGGCAGCCTCTGGTTCGCGTCCGTGGTCCGGAGCTTGAAGCCTGGCTGCTGCAGGCTGAGGACACGCAGCAGCGCTACCACGATGCGCAAAGGCGCTATGAACAAAATCGCCCCCTGTTCGAGCAAAAAGCCCTGTCCGCAGAGGCCTGGCTGACCATCAGCGACCGCTACCAGCGATTGCGCCTGCGTGCTCCCAAGGCAGGTATCGTGCGCCTCGTTCCGATAGATGGAGTGGTGGCGGGCTCAGAGCTGACAGTAGCGACGATTATCGATCCGCAGGCAGTGCGGATTACTGGCAGTGTACCGGCGGACTCGCGAGAGACACCCGTTGCGTTTCGGGTCACGGACTGTGATCTGGCCATCGATCGGGAAGCGCGTGTCGTCGTAGGGTTCCGGCGCCAGTTATGGAGCGAGCCGACCAGCGACTGCGCATCGATGCTACCGGGCTTGCGCCTCAGTGGACGAATTGTCTTTGCTCTGGATGGGTATGCGATACCGAGGGAATCGATCCTGAGATACGACGGCCACACGGTAGTCGCCCTTCGCCAGGGCGATGCCCTGATGCTATCCGAAGTGCGGCTTCATGGTGAAGACGACACACACTACTACGTTACGGGGCAGCCTGAACTTGCGCAGTATCCCCTGCTCTCGCGCTCCACCAGCGCCCTGCAGGGCCTGCTCGCTGGGCTGGGCGCGGACTGATGCTCAGGCAGGTGATCAGCTTCTCATTGACGCAACGGACCTTTGTGGGAGCCGTCGTTCTTGGCTTGTGTTTATTGGGCCTGCAGGCCTGGCGGACCCTGCCCGTTGATGCATTTCCGGACATTTCGCCTACCCAGGTCAAGGTCATCCTGAAGGTCCCGGGCATGACCGCTGGTGAAATTGAGCGCAGTGTCACCTACCCCCTGGAAACTGAACTGCTGGGTATTCCACGCCAGACCATGCTGCGCTCCACCACGAAGTATGCGATCACCGCAATTACCCTGGATTTTGAAGAAGACACCGATATTTACTGGGCGCGCCAGCAAGTGTCGGAGCGTTTGTCGGCGCTGCGCGCCGCCATGCCCGCAGGGACGGACGGCGGTCTGGCTCCCATGAGTACACCGTTGTCTGAAATGTTCATGTTCACGCTGGAGAATTCCAATCTGAGCCTGGTGGAACGGCGGGAGCTGCTGGACTGGATCGTGCGTCCAGCCTTGCGCACTGTGCCGGGCGTAGCCGACGTAAATGTGCTTGGAGGGTTTGTACGCAGTGTGCGTATCGCGCCCGACGTTGAGCGCATGGCCGCGGTGGGTCTGGGCCTGGATGAGCTTCGCCAGGCCATTGCCAACAACAATCGGAACGTTGGCGTGGGACGGTTGGAACAGGGCAGCGAAGCGCTCATCGTGCGTAGTGAAGCGCGGCTGCTGGATCTGGATGATATCCGCTCCATGGTGGTAGGCAGCTATGCCGGGTCTGCCGTGTATATGTCGGACGTTGCCGATGTAGAAGCGGGGCACCTGACACGCTACGGCGCCGTCACACGCGATGGCGAAGAGGCAGCACAGGGACTGGTTGTGGCGTTGCGCGGCAGCAATAAGAGTGAAGTGGTCGCGGCGGTGAAAGAACGCCTCGCAGAACTGGAGCTCAGTCTTCCCGCAGGAACGCGGATCAACGTATTTTACGACCGTGCGCAACTGATATCAGGTGCAGTGGGTACCGTTGCCAAAGCGCTGATTGCCGCCGTGGTTCTCGTTATCGCCGTGCTCGCGCTTTTTCTGGGTAACCTGCGGGCAGCGTTGATCGTGTCACTCTCTCTACCGGTTGCCGCGCTACTGACCTTTTTACTGATGTCATTTACCGGACTCACGGCCAATCTGATGAGTCTCGGCGGTCTGGTGATTGCTATTGGGATGCTGGTCGACGCGTCGGTCGTGGTGGTGGAGAACACGCTCACGCGCCTCGGGAGCAGCGCCAGTCTGCCACGGGCGCATATCGTGTATCGCGCCGTCGGTGAGGTTGCTACACCTGTGGTGGCGGGAACGACAATCGTCCTGATCGTGTTTTCGCCCCTTTTGGCGCTAGAGGGGCTCGAGGGCAAGCTGTTTACGCCGGTGGCGCTGACTATTGTCTACGCCATGGTTGCCGCTCTGCTTT
>CAXBBA010000053.1:0-8687 GCA_963973805.1 uncultured Halieaceae bacterium
CACGGCGCTGTCCGTGGCCTCGGCCACCGCGTCTTCATAGCCCTGGCGGTCGGCGTAAAGCATCGCCATGGTCGCGGCGTCGAAGAGCGCGGTGGTTCCCGATAGGCGGCAGCCGATGGCGCCTTCGTTGAGCTCGCCGGACAGGCGGGCTGCGGGGGCATCCACATAGGGCGTGCGCACACCCCCTTCGACATTGCCGTTGCTGTCATAGCGGTAGTCGGACTGATCGTCGTTGACCTCCATACGCGCCGCCTCCGGGGGGGCGGTGTCGTTGCGAACCCAGTTGTCGAGGGCGTGGAGGGCAGCCATGTACACCCAGGGATAGGGCCCGGAGTTGATGGGACGGTCACAGGGGAACAGGCCAAGGATCACATTGTTCTCCACCACGACCGCCTTGTCGGCACCCACGCCGATATCGTCCCGGCCGCTGACGAGCTGATAGTTGTCGTTATGCGCGGAGCCCGTGACTTCCCAGAGGCGGAAGTAGGCGCTATCGGGCTGGCGCTCGTCGACCGCCCCGAGGGGAATGACATCGGTCTCGGCCTGGTAGTTGATCACCGGCGTGCTCAGATCATCGCGGAACATCACGCTCTCGGGTGCCGGGATCGCGACCTGGGGGGCCTGGGAGAGGGGCTGGCTGCTGTCGTAGCGACTGTCTACGAGGAAAGCGTCGAAGGCGTTGTACAGCGGCTGGATCGCGTTCACGTAGGTGAGCAGGCGCGAGGCGGACTGGGATTCGCCGGTGGCGATGATGACCTGGGCCTCCAGGTCCCCGAGGATGGCGCCGTCGGGGTCCCGAATCGCGGCGGTGACCTGGGTGAAAATGTCGTAGGAGAAGCTGTCGCTGGGTATGTCCAGGCTGTCGTAGCGTTCGGGATTTGCCTCCTTCAGGTACAGCGGGAGCACCGCGTCCTCGAGCCCTTCGATACCGACGCGTTGCGCCGTGACATTGACCCAGGCATGGCCCCGGCGCAGCGCTTCGACGTGACCCACCCCCCAGCCGGCGGGCACATCAAACCCGTTGGTGACGTTCAGCCACTCCACCACCACGGTGCCGCTGAAGTCGTCGCTGCTCTCGGGGCGGTACACCACCACTCGCGTTCGATAGGCGCTGCTTTCCCCCGGTTCCGCCTCCCAGCGTCCGTCGGGCTGGAATTCGTTGAGGTTGGTGAAGGCCACGGCGGTGCCGGACAGGAAGTACTCGTCGACGCGATAGCCCTGGCCTGAGAAATCGAAACTGGTGCTGATCAGCACGGGTTCTCCCACCGCCGGGGGCATCTCGACCGTGGGTTCGGCAACGGGAAGGTAGCTTGGGGGTGGCGGTTCCGTGGGCTCGATGATCAGGGTGTCGCCGTCGGAGCAGGCCGCCAGAACGGCGGCCAGGCAGAGCAGGGCAAGGGTGGACCGGAGGGTCATGGTCAGGGCCTTATATTGTTTGGATTGTGCCAGGGGCCAGCCTCGGTCAGCAGGCCTTGAAATTCAAGGGCTCCGTCCCCATATCAGCGGTCATAAACTGGGCAATCATTGGGACAGAGGACTCTATGACCGCAGAAAAAAGAAACCCTGGGCTTCCAGACCGAGGCGCGGCAGCTGCTGCACCTCATGATCCACTCCCTGTACTCCAATAAGGAGATTTTCCTCCGGGAACTCATCTCCAACGCGTCGGATGCCGTGGACAAGCTGCGCTTCGCGGCGCTGGCGGACGAGGCGCTGCTGGAGGGCGACGGTGACTATGCGGTGACCGTGGATGTGGACAAGGAAGCCGGCACGATCACCATCAGCGACAATGGCATCGGCATGAGCCGGGAGGAGGTCATCGACAACCTCGGTACCATTGCCCGCTCCGGCACCTCGGCGTTTCTCGAGCAGCTTTCCGGCGACCAGCAGAAGGACTCCCAGCTCATCGGCCAGTTCGGTGTGGGTTTCTACTCCTCGTTCATCGTCGCCGAGCGCGTCGAAGTGCACACTCGCCGGGCGGGATCGGCTCCGGAGACCGGTGTGCTCTGGGAGTCCCACGGCGAGTCGGAGTTTTCCGTCGCCGAGAAGGAAAAACCCGGGCGGGGAACCTCCATCACCCTGTTCCTGCGCGAAGACAGCAAGGACTTCGCCGACGACTGGCGCGTGCGCAGCGTGATCAAGAAGTACTCCGATCACATCTCCGTACCGGTGCTCATGAAGGAAGCGCCGCCCCCCGCGGCCGATGACGAAGAGAAGCCCGAGGAGGCGGCGGAGCCGGCCTACGCGCCAGTGAACGAGGCCACGGCACTCTGGACTCGCAGCCGCAGCGAAGTCAGTGACGAGGAGTACAAGGAGTTCTACAAGCACGTCTCCCATGATTTTGAGGACCCCCTGACCTGGAGCCACAATCGCGTGGAGGGCAAGCTGGAGTACACGAGCCTGCTCTACCTGCCGGCGCGGGCGCCCTTCGACCTGTGGAATCGCGATGCCAACCGCGGGCTGAAGCTCTACGTGCAGCGCACCTTCATCATGGACGATGCGGAACAGTTCCTGCCCATGTACCTCCGCTTCGTGAAGGGCGTGCTCGATTCCAACGACCTGTCCCTGAACGTGTCCCGGGAGATCCTGCAGCAGGACAAGACGGTGGAGTCCCTGCGCAGCGCGCTCACGAAGCGTGTTCTGGACATGCTGTCGAAGATGGCGAAGAACGAGCCGGAGCAGTACAGCAAATTCTGGAAGGAGTTCGGCCAGGTGCTCAAGGAAGGCCCGGCGGAAGACATGGCGAACAAGGACAAGATCGCCGCTCTCCTGCATTTCTCCAGCACCCATACGGATGAAGAAACCCAGGACCAGTCCCTGGCCGATTACATCGAGCGCATGGGCGAGAAACAGGACAAGATCTACTACGTCGTCGCCGAGAATTTCAACACGGCGAAACGCAGCCCCCAGCTGGAGGTGTTCCGCAAGCGCGGCATCGAGGTGCTGCTGCTGTCGGACCGCGTGGACGACTGGCTCATGAATCACCTCCAGGAATTCGACGGCAAGAGCTTCCAGGATGTGGCCCGCGGTCGCCTCGATCTCGATGACGAGAGCGAAGAAGAAAAAGCAGCGCGGGAAGCTGTCGAGAAAGAAAGCGAAGGCCTGGTCGAGCGCATGAAGACCGTGCTGGAGGACTCGGTGGAAGAGGTGCGGGCCACGAATCGCCTCACCGATTCTCCCGCCTGTCTGGTCGTGGGGGACTTCGACATGGGGGCGCAGATGAAGCGCATCATGGAGGCGGCGGGGCAGGCCGTGCCCGACAGCAAGCCCACGCTCGTGATCAACCCGACGCACCCGCTGATCGAGCGCATGGATCAGGAGTCGGACGAGGAACGCTTTGCCGATCTCGCCCGCATCGTGTTCGATCAGGCAAACCTTGCCGAAGGTGGTCAGCTGGCGGATCCCGCTGCTTACGTGGAGCGTCTCAATCGTCTGCTGCTGCAGCTGAGCGGGGACGCCTGAGCAGGAGTCGGCAACGGACCGTGGGAGGCGTTATAGTCTGCCCATGACTCGACGATCCGCCAAAGTGATGTTCCTGGCCCTGGTGGCCTTTGGAACGGGGGAGGTGGCGGCGCAGGCTTCTGCGCCGTCCTACCTCGACGACCTCGACAGCTACACGCACCTCGAAACCATCGCGCGCAGCGATGGAGAGCGCGTGCGCGACTTCCGCATACCCCTGGGGGCCATCGAGAAGATCCGTGGTGTCTGGGCGCCGCGGGACGCGGAGCGCGTCACCGGTCTACGTCAGACCTACACCTGGCGGGTGATCGACGGATTCAGCTCGGAGGAGCTGGTGACGGAGCTGGACGAGCGGCTCGCGGATAGCGATGGAATCCATCTGGATTTTGCCTGCGAAGCCCGCGCCTGCGGTAGCAGCGTGCAGTGGGCCAATCGCGTGTTCGGCCAGCGCCTGCTCTACGGCACCGAAGTGTCCCAGCGCTACCGGGTGTATACCCTGGAATCTGACTCCGGCACCTACCGGCTGCTGATCTACGGTTCCGCGCGCACCGCAGACCGCCAGTATCTCCACGGTGAACTGATCACCGTGGAAGGCACTCACTGACGGAGCTGCAGAAGCGAGAGGAATTCCTCCCGGGTCTTGGGGTCACTGCGGAAGCTGCCGAGCATGGCAGAGGTCTTCATCATGGAATTCTGCTTCTCGACGCCGCGCATCATCATGCACATGTGCTTGGCTTCGATGATGACGCCCACGCCGGCGGCGTCGGTCACGTCCATGACGGTCTCGGCAACCTGCGTAGTGAGGGATTCCTGAATCTGCAGGCGTCGTGCGAACATATCCACGATGCGTGCGATCTTGGACAGACCAAGCACCTTGCCCGTGGGCAGATAGGCGACGTGGCATTTGCCAATGAAGGGCAGCATGTGGTGTTCACACATGGAGTAGAGCTCGATGTTCTGGACGAGCACCATCTCTTCGCTGTCTGAGGGGAAGAGGGCGTTGTTCACCACCTCCTCAACGGATTGGCCGTAGCCGCGGGTCAGGAATTCAAAGGCCCGGGCGGCGCGTCCGGGGGTATCCTGGAGACCCGGGCGGTTCAGGTCTTCGCCGATGGCCTCTATGATCGCGGCCCAGTGCGCTTCCATGGCTAGTCTCTTTCTTTATGATTGGGGGGCGGCGATGGTACCAATCGGCACAGGGAGCGGCAAATGTCACCCCGGCCCCCCGAACCACCGCGGCGCAAACCACAAGGGAGTGCTATGAAGCCAGAGAACGTTCCACCGCAGCTGGGCGAATGCCTGGACCGGGTGTTTGCCATCTTCGATGCGTCGCCGCTGTATTTTGGTCATGGGACGGACAGTGCCTGGGACGAGGCGGTGCAGCTGGTGCTGCAGGCGGCGGAGCTGCCCCTGGACTCCGGTGACGAGGTGCTGGGGAATGTGCTCGACGACCTCCAGCGCCAGCGCATCGCCCGCTGGACCCAACGCCGCGTCGAGGAACGCATTCCCCTGCCATACCTCACGGGCAGCGCCTGGTTTGCGGGGCTGCCGTTTCATTGCGATGCCCGGGCCCTGGTGCCCCGGTCTCCCCTGGGGGAGTTGATCGCCCGGGACTACCAGCCCTGGTGGGCCGGCGCGGCCCCGCGGCGCATTCTCGACCTGTGCTGCGGCGGCGGCTCCATCGGTATCGCCGCGGCGCGCTACAACGAGCTCTGCGAAGTGGTGTTGACGGATATCAGCGACGAAGCGCTGGAACTCGCGCGGGAGAACGTGGCGCTGCACGAGGTGGGGGACCGCGTCACCGTAGTGCAGGGGGACTTGTTTGGGGGCCTGGGGGATGAGCGCTTTGATCTGATTCTGACCAACCCGCCTTACGTGGACGGAGGCGACCTCGCCTCCATGCCGGCGGAGTACCTCGCCGAGCCGCCCCTGGGCCTGGGTTCCGGAGCCGATGGCCTCGATCTCAGTCGCCGGATCCTGAGCGAGGCGGGTACCTATCTTCACGAGCACGGCATGCTGTTCCTCGAGGTGGGCAATTCCTGGGCGGCCCTGGATGAGCTGCTGCGGGATCAGGCCCTGTCCTGGGTGTCCTTCGAATCGGGCGGGCACGGCGTGCTCGCCGCGAGCGCCGGTGAATTGCCGTCGATTCGGGCGGGACTGGCGGTGATTCCGCACAGCTAATCCAATCCCCGGGCGCGAAGCGCGTATAATCCGCGCTTTGTATGGGGACCTGAGATATGGCGGGCAACACCTTCGGTAGACTGTTTACCGTAACCACCTTTGGCGAAAGTCACGGACCGGCGCTGGGCGCCATCGTCGATGGCTGTCCGCCGGGCCTGCCCCTGAGCAGCGCCGACATGCAGCCGGATCTGGATCGGCGCAAACCGGGCACCTCGCGTTTCACCACGCAGCGTCGCGAAGATGACGAGGTACGCATTCTCTCCGGTGTCTTCGAAGGCGTGACTACAGGAACCTCCATCGGCCTCCTTATCGAAAACCAGGACCAGCGCAGCCGGGACTACGCGAACATCGCCGACCGCATCCGCCCCGCCCACGCGGACTACAGCTATATGCACAAGTATGGTCGCCGCGATTACCGTGGCGGCGGCCGCTCTTCGGCGCGGGAGACCGCCATGCGGGTCGCCGCCGGCGCCATCGCCAAGAAATACCTCCTCGCGCACGGCATCCAGATCCGCGGCTACCTGCAGCAGCTTGGGCCCATCGCCGCCCAGAAGCTCGACTGGGAGGTCGTTGAGACCAATCCCTTCTTCTGTCCCGATGCCGACAAGATTCCCGAGATGGAAGCCTACATGGCGGCGCTCAACAAGCGCGGCGACTCCATCGGCGCACGCATCAACGTGGTCGCCACGGGCGTTCCCCCGGGCCTGGGGGAACCCGTGTTCGATCGCCTGGACGCGGACATCGCGGCGGCGATGATGGGCATCAATGCCGTGAAAGCGGTGGAGATCGGAGCGGGCTTTGACAGCGTGACGCAGCAGGGAAGCGAGCACCGGGATCTCATGACCCCGGACGGGTTCCTGTCCAACAATGCCGGAGGTGTGCTGGGGGGGATCAGCAGCGGCCAGGACATCACGGTGAGCATGGCGCTCAAGCCCACCTCCAGCATCCGCCAGCCTGGCGCCAGCATCAATCACGCGGGGGAGCCCATCGAGGTGGTCACCACCGGGCGCCACGATCCCTGCGTCGGTATTCGTGCGACACCCATCGCCGAAGCAATGCTCGCCCTGGTGCTGATGGATCACTTCCTGCGCAACCGCGCCCAGAATGGCGAGGTCGAGTCTCCCACGCCGGCACTGCGCGCCGACGGTAACTCGTGAGGACTATAGCGTCGTGAAACTCCCGGGATTTCGTCGCTCACCAGCGCGGACCACGGTGCTGGGGGTGCTGGCCCTCGGGGTACTGCTGTGGGCCGCCGTGACGCAGCTTGGCGTGGGCGTGAACAATCTCGTCGCCCAGCTCATCCTGTTGCTGCTGGCCTTGTTGATGATCATGGCCCTCGCCGCGCTGGGCGTGCTGCTCCTGGCCTGGCTGCGCCGGCGGCGCTAGTCGTCGTCGAGGAGGTCAATATCCAGGGTCATGGCATCCGCCATGGCGTCGAGCTGCCACTCCAGCTGGTCGAGGCGACCCCCTTCAAGGAGCTCGATGCGGGCGATCGCCCGGAACAGGAGCTCACCACTCATGGGAGCGGACTCCACTGACGTATCCAGGGACTGCAGGTTGAACCCGGCGCTGTGCAGGGAGCGGGTCAGTTCGTGCACAATTCCGGGACGGTCCGGTCCCACCAGCGTCAGGCGCCGCACGGCGATGGGGCGGGGCTGGGCGTCGCCGGCATCCGTTAGCGTCGCCGTGATGCCATCCTCCGCCAGGGTGGCCAGGGCGCTCTCCAGCTCCGAGCGGCGGTCCACGGGTACCTGCGCCTGCAGCACCCCGGCGAAGCGCCCGCCCAGGCGACTCAGCTGGGAGTCCAGCCAGTTGCCGTCGCATAGGGCTACCGCCTCGCTGAGCTGCTGCGTGACGCCGGGGCGGTCGTCACAGAAAAAACTGATCAATACTCGGGTGGTCAACGTTCGATGCTCCACTTTGCCGGGCCCAAAGCGTATATTAGCGGCGACATTTATTACACCGTAGGAGTTTATCCGTGTCTCGTGTAAAGAAATTTTCCCTCGCCCTGTCCCTTACCGTTTTCGCAGCCCTGCCCGCAAGCGCGGCGCTGGATTGGAGCGCAGCCCTCAGCGGGGATCACCGCGACGCGAAGAACGCGGTACGCGATGAATTCCGCCATCCCCGGGAGACGCTGGAGTTCTTCGGTCTGAAAGAGGGCATGACCGTGGTGGAGCTCGCGCCCGGCGGCGGCTGGTACACGGAGGTGCTCGCACCGCTGCTGCGCGGCAACGGTGAATACTATGCGGCGCACTATGGCCGCAACAACGGCGCCTATGGTCGCCGCTCCCTGGGCGGCTACCTGAAGAAGCTGGGTGAGAACGACGACGTCTACGGTGAGGTAACCGTCACGACGCTGGCGCCTCCCGCCAGCGTCGCCATTGCCCCCGCTGGTAGCGCCGACCTGGTGCTGGCATTCCGCAATGTGCACAGCTGGATGCGTGCGGGCACCCTGGCAGACACCTTCGTGGCCGCTTTTGAGGCGCTCAAGCCCGGTGGTGTGTTCGGCATCGTCCAGCACCGTGCCAGGGACGGACGGGACGAGGAGGCTATGAAAGCCACGGGTTACGTCAGCGAGGACTACGTGATCGCCGCGGCGCGCAGTGTTGGTTTTGAACTGGACGCGCGCTCTGAAGTTAACGGCAACCCGAAGGACACCGCGGACTACGAGCGAGGAGTGTGGGAACTGCCACCGTCCCTGCGCGGCGACGCGAAGGACCGGGATGCCCGTGCCGCGGTCGGCGAGAGTGACCGCATGACCCTGCGCTTCGTCAAGCCGGCGTCCTGATTTGGCGGCGTTTGTTCATATTCCAGCCGCGACGGCACGGATTACGGGGAACGGGAAACACCCATGGCCAGCCGTGTCGCGCAGCTGCGCACCCGACTTCTTTCCGGTGAGATCCAGTTGCTCTTTGACGGTGACAGTGAGACATGGGATCTGCTCCCCGCAGACCAGGCGCGGGAACTCCTTGGGGAACCGGGTGAGGTAACGCCGTCGTGACGGACATGGCGGAACTGGACGCCCGTGGTCTGCGTTGCCCCGAACCGGT